>JAOUEB010000098.1 GCA_029858925.1 Nitrospira sp. | reverse complement strand
GGGTCCCACAGCTACGCCGCACATGTATGAATCCCGCAAAACGTAATCCAGATTGTCTCCCGTATAACTGCCGGAGATGACAGGCTGGAGCAAGTTCAGCCAACGCGGAATCCGTGAATTATCCTTCCCCTTCTCCTTGAGGATCAGATGCGCCACCTGGTCGGGGTCCAACTCTTCTCCCTTCGCAAAGGGGCCAGACGGGCTTCGGCGAATTTTTCGGATGATGGGGCCCAGATACTCCCGAATGATGATTTGCCCCAGTTTTTCATGCGTGAGGTGAAAGCCATGGAGAAAGTTTTCATCGAAGAAATGGCAAAACGGGCCGTGGCCGATATCGTGAACCAGCGCGGTCACACGCAGCAGTTCTTCGACGTAGTTGGCCGATGGCACATCATTGATGGTTTTCTTGAGGAACGGGTAGAGATGGCGGGCGAATCGTCCGGCCACGTGCATCGTGCCGAGTGAGTGGACAAAGCGCGTGTGTTCAGCCGAGGGATAGACCCAACGGGCGCTTTGCAGTTGGTAAATATAGCGCAGCCGTTGAACCCAGGGCGAATCGATCAGATCTTTCTCGGTGCGCTCGTGGGGATCAGGATCGGCATAGGGAACGGTGAACGAGATGTAGCGGTGAATGGGATCGGCAATCAAGGCCGATCCGTCATAGGGCGCGTTCGATCGTTCTGATGGAATCATGATAGGCGAGCATCTTAGCCCACCTGGTCGTGGGGCGGCAATGGCGGGGTTGCCGAGGCGCCAAGCGAGGAGCGGTATCTGAGGATCAGCCGATATGCAATCGGGTAGGACACCAGCGCGCCGATTACACTCAGAACCAATCCTCCGAGCGCGAACGGAACCACGTAGGGAAGGACTTGCTGGTAGATGCCGCTGAAACTGAGGTCATCCCAGTTGAATGTCGGGGTCTCCATCCGTCCCAGCAACCAAGCGCCGGTCCAGTAGGTTGCTCCAAGAATAGGCACGATGGTCCAGGGATTGTTGACAAGGGCGCCGGCCAGAAGCGCCAGAAAATTGAGGCCGAAAAGCCACGTACAAAATACCACCATGGCCGTATGCAGGCCATAGGCAGGGGAAAATGCGATCAACACTCCCACCGCGAACGCCAGGGCCGTCCGTTGCGGCGATTCTTGGAGGTGCAGCACTTGACGCAGCAGTGCCCGGAACGATCGGTTGCGCGAAGTTGGAGGATGGGGGCTTTGATCGGGCATCAGCGGAAGTGTTCGTAACTGCTCATGGGAATCGGCCGCATCGTGCCGTCGGTGGTTTTCATCTGCATCCCAAACCGTCTGGCGCGAATTCTGCCGATGCGTGTGATCTGAGACCCGTGCGCGCGGGCCTGCCGTTCGATGGCAGAGTGTTTTGCCGGGGGAGCCGTGAAGAGAAGTTCGTAGTCTTCCCCCCCTGTGAGCGCCAACTGGACAGGGCGAAGGTGTCGGCTTTCGGCATAGGCAGAGCAGGCGGGCGAAATGGGAATCGCGCTGAGATCGATTTCCGCTCCCACGCGGCTCTCTTCGCAGATGTGCCGAAGGTCGCCGGACAGGCCGTCAGACAGATCGATGGCGGCGGTCGCGAGCCTCGCGCTGTTCAACCACTGTCCTTCACCGATCCGAGCCGTTGGGCGGAGGTGGCGCTGGACCAGAAAGTCCCGATGGGGTTTACGAAGCGGGGCAAAGGGCCGTAGCGTGGAACGGTTCGATTTGGCGTTCGTCAAGAGTTGCAGGCCGGCCAGTGAGTCCCCCAAGGTTCCCGTCACGTAGATAGAGTCTCCGACATGGGCGCCGCGGCGGAAAAGAGCCCGCCCCGATATCGTTGTGCCGATGAGGGTGATGCTCACGAAGACTCCGGCCCTGGAGGACGAGGTATCGCCTCCGATGAGTGCGACGCCATGAAGACGGCAGGCCTGCATGAGGCCTTCATAGAGTTCAAAGATACGCGCCGGCGTGAATGTCCTCGGAGCGGCGAGCGAGATGAGCAGATAGCGGGGAGATGCTCCCATTGCCGCAATATCGCTGAGGTTGGCGATGGCGGCCCGATAGCCCACCGATTCGGCCGAGGCCGTCCGTAGATCGAAGTGCACGCCTTCGGCGAGCAGATCCGTTGTCACATGCCACCACCCAGGCGCCGGCGCCGCAATGACGGCGGCATCGTCGCCGATGCCCTGCACGAGCTGCGAGGTGTTTCTGGCGAATCGACGCGCGAGGGCTCTGATCAGAGCGAATTCTTGAATGCGGGGCTGGGCCTTCCGAATGGTCACAGCTGGCCCGCAGTATTCAGTTCGTCGCGACATCGCGTTCCAAAGAACCTGGGGAATGTTTCGGGTTTCGAGTTCCTGGTTTCGCGTGTTCGGATTGTAGCTCCTGACGTCACGAAACATGAAACCCGTAACCACAAACTCCATTCTCCATAGGAACGGATTGACTGCGTCTCGGCTCGCAGAGATGGACGATTACAGCAGAAGTGCTCATGAATCATGCGGGCGAGTCTAAGCGTGTGAGTTGGCGCGGCATCAGGGTCGCCGGGATCTCTCGTGCGCGCCCGTCCCGCTTTCGTTTTCCAGAATGGGTCGGTTTGGAATGGGCCGGTGGGGCGGAGGACGGCGAGTGTTTTTTTGCCGGCGCAGCCGGCGTTTTTCTCCGAAGGGCGATCTTCATCACGTCGTCCATCGTGTCGGCAAACGACAATTGAATGCCCTTCAGGAGGTGCTTGGGGATTTCTTCGAGATCCTTCTTGTTGCGTAGCGGCAGGATAACCGTCGTCAGCCTAGCTCTCTTGGCGGCCAGAATTTTTTCCTTGAGCCCGCCGATCGGAAGGACGCGCCCGCGCAAGGTGATTTCTCCGGTCATGGCGAGATCTCGTCTGGCTGGAATTCCGGAGAGCGCCGAGGCGATGGCGGTCGCCATGGTGATCCCGGCAGAGGGGCCGTCTTTGGGAATGGCGCCGGCCGGAACATGAATGTGCAGATCTTGTTTGCTGAACATATCGGGGTTAATGTTCAACGTTTTCTCGCGTGAACGGACATAGCTGAGCGCCGCCTGGGCCGATTCTTTCATGACATCGCCCAAGTGGCCCGTCAGGGTCAGGTGGCCTTTCCCTTTCATGGCAGTCGCTTCGATGTACAGCACGTCGCCGCCCGCTTCAGTCCACGCCAGACCGGTTGCCACCCCGACTTCATCCTTCTCCAATTCGGCTTCTGGCACGTACTTGGGCACTCCCAGGTATTTATGAAGATTCGCCTCAGCGACCGGGAACCCCTGGCCCTTGCCTTCTGCGACCTTCTTGGCGACCTTGCGCATGACATTGGCGATCTCGCGTTCGAGACTCCGCACCCCGGCTTCCCGCGTGTAATGGACGATGATGTTCCTCAGGGCCGCCTCGTCGATCTGGACATGTTTGCTCGTGATCCCGTGTTCTTCCAGTTGGCGTGGGATCAAGTACTTTTGTGCGATGCCGAGCTTTTCTTCTTCCGTGTAGCCCGGGATCTCGATGATCTCCATGCGATCGCGCAGGGCAGGGAGAATCGGATCGATCAAATTCGCGGTGGTGATGAACATGACCTCGGTCAGGTCGAAGGGGACTCCCAGATAGTGGTCCGTGAAGGCGCTGTTTTGTTCCGGGTCGAGCACTTCGAGCAGCGCCGCGGAGGGGTCGCCTCGGAAATCCATGCCGACTTTGTCCACTTCGTCCAGCATGAACACCGGGTTGCTGGTGCCCGCTTGCTTCATACCCTGGATGATGCGGCCGGGCAATGCCCCGACGTAGGTACGGCGATGGCCGCGGATTTCCGCCTCATCCCGGACCCCGCCCAGACTGATGCGCACGAACTCACGCCCTAATGCGCGCGCGATCGATTTTCCCAGGGACGTTTTGCCCACTCCCGGCGGGCCGACAAAACAGAGGATAGGACCTTTCATCTTCTCTTTGAGTTTGCGGACGGCCAGGTACTCCAGAATCCGCTCCTTGACCTTTTCGAGGTCGTAGTGGTCCTTGTTCAGCACCGCAGATGCGGCTTTCAGGTCGAGATTGTCTTTCGATCGCTTCGACCAAGGCAGTTCCACCATCCATTCGAGATAGGTGCGAACCGTCGAGGATTCGGCCGTGTCCGGGTGCATCTTTTCCAGGCGCTTCAGCTGTTTTTCGGCTTCCTTCAGCACCTTGTCCGGCATCTTGACGTCTTTAATGCGTTTACGAAATTCGGTGACTTCTTCGGCCCGTTCGTCCAATTCGCCCAGTTCTTTTTGAATGGCCTTCAGCTGTTCGCGCAAGAAGTACTCGCGCTGGGTCTTGTCCATCTCGCCTTTGGCTTGCGCTTGGATCTTTTGCTGCATGGACAAGACTTCGATTTCCTTGCCGAGGATGTCGCTGACCCGGCGAAGACGTTGGATCGGATCGTGGCTCTCCAGCACAGCCTGAGTCACGTCGACTTTGAGTCCCAGATTCGATGCCACCATGTCTGCCAGGCGCCCCGGGTCTTCGAGATTTTCAATGACGACCATGACATCGGGAATCAGGACCTTGCCCAAACTGACGATTCGTTCGATCTGCTCCTTCACCGTGCGCATGACCGCTTCGGCTTCGAGCGAAGTCGCTGCTGGCTTGCTGTCAGGGAGTTTGTCGATTCGGACGGAGTAATAGGGATCGGTTTGAATATATTTGGCGATCTTGGCTTTTGCGACCCCCTGCACCAGAATTTTGACTCGCTCGTCCGGCAGCTTCAGCATGCGCATGATAATGCCGACGGTGCCGATCTCGTGGATGTCTCCGGGCTCGGGGTTCTCGACATCAAGGGCTTTTTGCGTGGCCAGAAAGATCATCCGGTTGCCGGCGAGGGCCGCCTCAATCGCCTTGATCGACATGTCTCGTCCGACGAAGAGCGGGAGCACCATATAGGGGAAGATGACGATGTCGCGGACAGGCAACAGCGGAAGCTGGGCCGGAATCTCAACATTTTGCGGTGGCTGGAGCTCTTGTTCGTTCGTGTCGGTCATCCGATGCCCATCCCTTCCTGCCCTGTTTTTCCTGGCTCTCTCGGAATCCGATCGAGGCCTGCCGTGACTGAGGGTTCGCAATCAGCGCAGACGAAGTCCCGATGATTCCTACTTGCGCCGGTCGTTTGCAATCATGCGTGTGCGTGACACAAGATACTCGCTGAAGTCGGCTCCCAACGAGGGGTTCTTGAGCGCGAACTCGACGGTCGCGATCAGAAATCCCAACTTGTCTCCAGCGTCGTGCCGCTGTCCTTTAATTTCCTGGGCGAACATCGGCGATTTCCTCGCCAGTTCTCTGAGCGCGTCGGTCAACTGAATTTCCCCGTTTTTCCCTGGAACGGTTTTCCGCAAGATGGGGAAAATCTCCGGCGGAAGGACGTATCGGCCGATCACAGCCAGCGTGGACGGCGCATCGGCCGGCGACGGTTTCTCCACCACATTTTCTACGCGGTGCAGTCCTTCGGCAAGCCGTTTGGGCGTCACAATGCCGTACCGGCTCACATCCTGTTTCGGAACGTTCTGCACGCCGAGGACCGCGCCACGGCGTTTGGTATAGACGTGAATCAATTGGGCGAGCCCCGGCATCGCGGCATCGATGATTTCGTCGCCAAGAATCACGGCAAACGGTTCGTCGCCGATCAGGTGTTGCGCGCACAGGACGGCATGTCCCAAGCCCAGCGCTTCCGATTGGCGCACGTAACAGAAGTTCGCCAGGTTTGAAATCTGCCGGATCTGATGCAGGATCTGGCTCTTGCCTGCGCCTTTCAGGTTCTCTTCGAGCTCTACTGAGCGATCGAAGTGGTCCTCAATGGCCCGCTTGCCTCTGCCTGTGATGATGATGATGTCTTCGATGCCCGATGCCACCGCTTCTTCAACC
>JAOUEB010000097.1 GCA_029858925.1 Nitrospira sp. | reverse complement strand
GTTCACGACCTATCTCTTTCCCTTCGAGGTCGCCTCCCTGATTCTCCTGGTAGCAATGATCGGCGCCATCATTCTCGCCAAGAGGGACATCGGCGAAAGCCGTGAGACGTGACATGTTGAACGATAACCCACGAAGGATGCTGCTGGCCGCTTCCCTTTGTTCACCGCGTTTGACGTTTCACGGTTCACGTTTCACGAGGCATCAATGACTATTCCCATTTCCTACTACCTCATCCTCAGTGCGATCGTCTTTCTGACGGGCATCGTCGGCGTGCTGATTCGGCGCAACATCATCGCCATTCTTCTGTCGATCGAGCTGATGCTGAATGCGACAAACATCAACTTCGTCGCGTTTTCGGAGCACTTCCAGGACCTGGGCGGACAGGTGTTCGTCTTTTTCGCTCTGACGGTAGCGGCAGCCGAAGTTGCAATTGGGTTGGCCATCATCATCGCGTTGCATCGCGCCAAGGACAGTATCAACATCGAAGAATTCAATTTGCTGAAATGGTAATAAACCGGCAGATGGCAAATAGCAGATGGCAGATGGCATCGGCAGTGGCCCGACGCTCGTGCTATCAGCGATCAGCGATCAGCTCTTAGAATTATGCTCTACACGCTCATCCCATTTCTTCCGCTGGCGGCCTTCCTTGTGCTGGGCCTTGGCGGCTCACGCATCAAGGACCGCGCGCACCTGGTCGCCGTTCCGGCCGTCCTGCTTTCATGCCTGTTATCCATCGGCGCTTTCATCGAGGTCGCCTCCGGGTCCGTCATCTCCGTGCCGCTCTATGCCTGGCTCACCTCCGGCACCCTCGACGTGCGTATCGGCCTCTATATCGACCGGCTTACCGCTGTCATGCTGCTGTTGGTCA
Organism: Nitrospira sp.; assembly: GCA_029858925.1. GTDB lineage: Bacteria > Nitrospirota > Nitrospiria > Nitrospirales > Nitrospiraceae > Nitrospira_D. Next base: position 5,034 of record JAOUEB010000097.1, on the reverse strand, counting down.
CCATCGTCAGTTCGCTCGTCCATGTCTATACGATCGGCTACATGCACGGCGAGCCTGGGTATGCCCGCTTCTTCAGCTATATCGCGCTCTTCACCTTTTCGATGTTGATGCTGGTGCTGGCTGACAATCTGCTTCAGCTGTTCATCTTCTGGGAAGCCGTGGGGCTGTGTTCGTATTTGCTGATCGGACATTGGTATGAACGCGCATCGGCCTGCGCGGCTGCAACCAAAGCCTTTCTCGTCAATCGCGTCGGCGACTTCGGCTTCCTGCTGGGCCTCCTGCTGGTCTGGTACAGTTTTGGTTCGCTGAATTATCACGACATTTTTCCGGCCGCGCATGAAGCAGCCAATCAGACGATCAACCTGTTGCGCCCTCTGGGGGGAATCTGGGAAGTATCGCTGTTCACCCTCATCGGCCTTCTGCTGTTTGCAGGAGCAATCGGCAAATCGGCGCAAGTCCCGTTGCATATCTGGCTGCCCGATGCCATGGAAGGCCCCACTCCCATTTCAGCCCTCATCCATGCCGCCACGATGGTGACCGCCGGCGTGTTCATGGTGGCGCGCCTCGCGCCGCTCTACAACCTGTCTCCAGTGGCCATGCAGGTCATCGCTCTGGTCGGCGCCGCGACCATGGTGGCGGGCGCCACTATCGCGCTGACTCAAACGGACATCAAACGCGTGGTGGCGTACTCGACCGTCAGCCAGCTCGGCTATATGGTCATGGCCTGCGGGCTCGGCGCCTATGCGTCCGGCATGTACCACTTACTGACCCATGGCGCGTTCAAAGCCTTGCTGTTCCTCGGCTGCGGCTCTGTGATCGTGGCGCTGCACCACGAACAGGACATCCGCCGCATGGGCGGGCTTAAGGACAAATTACCCGTCACCTACTGGACATTCGTCGTCGGGTCGCTCGCCTTGGCAGGCTTCCCCCTCACAGCGGGCTTCTTCAGCAAAGACGACCTGCTGGTGGCCGCCTGGATGTCGGGACCGCTAGGACAGGTGCTCGCGCTGTTGGGACTGCTCACCGCGCTCATGACGGCCTTCTACAGCTTCCGGTTGGTCTTCGTGACGTTCTGGGGACCATCGCATGTCGATCCGCACCATGTGGAACATATTCATGAACCATCATGGACGATCACCGTGCCACTCATAATCCTGGCCGCCCTCAGCATCCTAACCGGCTACCTCGGCATTCCATCGTTCCTCGAACCGGTCTTTTCGACGGGGGGCGAACATTCGGGGGAACATGGCGCGGCAGGCCTGGGCATCATGATTGCGGCGACAGTGATGGGGCTTGCCGGCATCGCCGGGGCATACTATGTCTATGTGCTGAACCCCCACCTGCCCGATCGATTCGCCCAACAGTGGGAAAGTCTGTACCAGGGCTCTCTGAACAAGTGGTATGTGGATGAAGCCTACGATCGCGCCTTCGTCAAGCCGACCTTGACAGCAGCCACGGAATTGTGGAAACGCGTCGATATCGAGGTGATTGACGGAGCGGTCAATGGCGTGGCTCGCGGTGTCGCGTGGGGCGGATGGCTGCTCCGGCTGGTCCAGAGCGGGCAGACACAGCATTACGCATTGGCGATGGCAGGCGGCATCGTGGTCATTGTGACGATGTTCATGTTCTTTTAGGAGACCGGTCAATGGTCATCATGCATTGGTCAATGGAAGGCGCGCTACGACTGCCCCTCCTCCCATTGGCCATCAACCATGAACCATCGGCCATCGCCCCATGACACATTCCTTTCCTTGGCTCACCCTGCTCATCGTCCTCCCGCTTGCCGGAGCGGTGGCGCTGTGTTTCGTGAAAGAGAACAGTATCCGGCTGATCACGCTCGGCATCACAGCCGCCGATCTGCTGTTGTCGCTCCCCCTCTGGTGGCTCTTCGACTCATCATCCGGCGGAATGCAATTCAATGAGACGGCCGTGTGGATCGCCACGCCGCCGATTCACTACCGGGTGGGCCTCGACGGCATCAGTTTGCCGCTCGTCCTGATGACAACCATTCTGATGCCGCTCTGTGTGCTGATTTCCTGGCGCTCAATCGACAGGCGAATCAGAAGTTTCATGGCCATGCTGCTGGTCATGGAAGGCGCTATGATCGGCGTCTTTGCCGCGCTCGATTTCGTGCTGTTCTACGTGTTTTGGGAGGCGATGCTGATTCCGATGTATCTCTTGATCGGCGTGTGGGGAGGGCCGAATCGAATCTACGCCGCAGTCAAATTTTTCCTCTACACCCTGGCCGGCAGCGTGCTGCTCCTCGTGGCGATTCTCGTGCTGTATTTCCAGGGCGGCCATACGTTCGATATCGTCCAATTGAGCCAGAGCACCGTCCCGGAGTCGTTGCAGTTCTGGCTCTTTCTCGCGTTTTTCGCCGCCTTTGCCGTGAAAGTCCCGATGTTCCCGTTCCACACCTGGCTGCCCGACGCCCACGTGGAAGCGCCCACCGCCGGCAGCGTGATTCTCGCCAGCGTGCTGCTCAAGATGGGGGGCTATGGATTCGTGCGCTTCAGTTTGCCGATGTTGCCCGATGCTTCAATAGCCTTCACCCCGCTGATGGTGACGCTGTCGATCGTCGCGATCGTCTACGGCGCCTATATGGCGCTGGCCCAGGCCGATTTGAAAAAGCTCATCGCCTATTCGAGCGTCAGCCACATGGGATTCGTGACCCTGGGGCTGTTCATGTTCAACATCCAGGGCATCGAAGGCGCCGTGATGCAGATGGTCAACCACGGCATCACCACGGGCGGCCTCTTCCTCTGCGTCGGGCTGATTTACGAACGCACGCACAGCCGGCAGATCGCCGACAATGCGGGACTGACCAAGCCGATGCCGCGCTATGCCACGCTTCTGGTTATCTTTGCCCTGTCCTCGCTTGGCCTTCCTGGCACCAACAGTTTTGTCGGAGAATTCATGGTGCTGGCCGGCACGTTTCTCTGGAGCAAGCTCGCGACGGCCCTGGCATCGCTCGGAATCATTCTCGCCGCAGCCTATATGCTCTGGATGATCCAGCGCGTCGCCTTCGGCGTCCCCTCCGCGCATATGCTGCCGAAACTTCGAGATCTGGACCGGCGCGAGATGGCCACGCTGGTTCCGCTCGTTGTCTTGGTCTTTTGGATCGGAATATTCCCGAATCCGATGCTGACCCGCATGCACGCAAGTGTGAAGCAGGTCATTGCGCGCATGCCGGCTCCGGCGACAGCGATGAGTCCCGGTGCCCGGCCTTCGCCGGCATCAACGGACGAAGCCTCCGCGGCCATGGAGACGCCCAGGCCATGACATTCTCACCCGGAGATCTGTTCCTCATTCTGCCCGAGCTGTTGGTGATCACCGCCGCCTGTCTCGTCCTCGCGCTGGATCCGGTGCTGTCGTCATCCAAAAAAGATGGACTGGCCTGGCTGAGCCTCGGCACATTGGCCGTCAGCATGGGGGTGATCGCCTCGCAGATGGGCCATGCCGCGCCGGCCTTTGGCGGCATCGTCATCATCGACGCCTATGCGTGTTTTTGGAGATTGCTCCTTTGCTTCGTTGCCGGCCTGACCGTCCTGCTGTCCCACACTTACCTGCGGGAGGAACGGCTGTACTTCGGCGAATACTACGGGTTCGTCTTGCTCGCGCTCTCCGGCATGATGGTCATGGTATCGGCGGCGGATCTCCTGACGATCTATCTCGGCACGGAACTGATGTCGCTCTCGCTCTACGTGATGGCAGGGCTGAAACGGTCTGAGCCCCGCTCGCTGGAAGCCTCGGCCAAATATTTCGTGCTGGGCGCTTTCTCATCCGGTATTCTCCTGTACGGCATCTCCCTGCTCTACGGCGCAACAGGAAGCACGAGACTCCCCGCCATCGCCGCCGCCATCGCAGGCCGGAGCCTGGACGACCCACTTCTTTTGGCGGCCACGATTTTGCTGGCAGTCGGATTCGGATTCAAACTGGCCGTCGTGCCGTTCCACATGTGGACTCCCGACGTCTATCAAGGAGCGCCGACCTCCGTCACGGCCTTCATGGCAGTGGCCTCCAAGGCCGCCAGTTTCGGCGCATTCCTTCGTGTGTTCGTCGAAGGGCTCGGCGGCCTGAAGGCCAACTGGTCCGCCATCTTCCTGCTGCTGTGCGTCGCCACGCTGGTGCTAGGCAACATCGTGGCACTGGTGCAGACGAACATCAAACGAATGCTGGCCTATTCCAGCATCGCCCATGCCGGCTACGCCTTGATCGGCGTCGTAGCAGCCGGAATGGCCGGTGGTCCGGCTGGAGGGGCAAACGGCATTGCCGCCGTCATGCTCTATTTTGCGCTGTACGCCTTTATGACCTTCGGCGCGTTTACCATCGTGGCGATGCTGCGCAAGGGCGGGCTCGATGGCGACGAGATCGAGGATTTCACCGGCCTTGCCACGCGCCATCCCCTTGCCGCGCTGCTGATGCTCGTCTTTATGGTGTCGCTGGCCGGCATCCCCCCGACGGCCGGGTTCATCGGCAAATTCTACGTCTTCATGTCCGCCGTCGAAGCGGGGCTGACCTGGCTGGCGGTCCTGGCCCTCGTGTTTGCGGCGATCTCGGCCTACTACTATCTGCGCATCGTCATGGTCATGTACATGCGGGAACCCGTCGCGCTCACGGCGGCCTCGCCCCGGCTCGTCATGTCGCCGGCCCTGTCCATCGTGCTCGCGTGCGCCGTGGCCGGTGTGCTGTTCTTCGGCGTATACCCCAACCCACTCGTGAACCTCGCCGGGCAGGCCGTCTTGACGTTAAAGTAAATTCCGAGACCGCAAGAATGAGATGCGTGACATCGCAGCTCATGCTACGCTTGGCGGCATGCGAGTTCTCAAGATGGGACTTCGTTTTCTGGTTGATATCTTCCATGCCTTTCTGCGGCATGGCTGCGCCAGCCTCGCCGCATCTCTCGCGTTTTTCTCCCTGCTCTCGCTCTTTCCGCTTGTCTTCCTCCTGCTGTACGGCATCAGTTTTCTGGTCAGTCAGGATGTGATCGGCGAGCAATTCCTGTTGAGCTTCCTCAAGGGGTTCTTGCCGTCG
>JAOUEB010000096.1 GCA_029858925.1 Nitrospira sp. | reverse complement strand
TGTCTAATGTCGTGATCTTCGGAGCAGCAATGACCTTGGTCAAACCCAGCAACTCCCCGGCGGACAACCGCATATCCAATCCAAATCCATCAGCCAGCTTTCCAAATGTCCAACCAATACCAGGAACTGCGGGCAAGCCGCCAACCTGAGCAGGCAAGTTTACCAGGAAATCGCGTGTGACCGTCGTCGCAGCCGCCCCGGCAGCAGTTGCAAACGGCCCGGTCACGTTGCCCACCACATTAAAATCACTGGGCGTAATCTGCGAATTTTTCACACCCCACTGAATCCCCAATCCTCTGGCATAGGCGGTATCTGCCTGAACGATGCGCGACTCAATCTGGACCTGCGGCACTTCCACATCAAGACCCTCAACCAACTGCTTGATGGTCCCCATCTTGCTCTCCGGCTCCCTCACAATCAGCGCATTGCTTTCGAGGTTAAATTGGATCATCCCGCGGGGACTCATAACTTGCCGCAAGGAGGCCATCAAAGTTGCGGCTTTGATATGCTTGACGTAGAAGACACGGGTAATCAATTCTTCGGCCTTAACCTTGGAGTCTTTCGCTCTAGCCTCATCATCCGTTTGCTTCGCAAGACTAGCCAGGCTGTCCACCCAGACAATAGACCCCTGGCGGATCATGCCAAGCCCATTCATCTTCAAGAGCATATCCAGGGCTTGATCCCATGGCACGTTCACAAGCTTCATCGTAACCTTGGCTTTGACACCCTCACCGACCACAATATTAAAACCGCTGACATCGGCAATCAGCCTCAAGATATTCGTAATGTCTGCCTGTTGAAAATCGAGAGAGATGCGCCGCCCTACAAAGCGGGTTTGTCCTGCGACAATGTCGTCGGATCGGCTGTCCTTGTCTGCTGAAGCATCGCCAGCTGCCATTTGCACCCGCTGCACCTGAAACGCAGGCTGTGCAGAACCGATCATTCTGGCAGCTCTTTTCACGATATGAGTCGCCGGCTTGAACGGTACTTTTCGTTCCTGCGACCCACGTTCGTGACCTGTTGGCAATACGGTATCTGCGTTGTTTTCCGATAGTGCTGCAGCAACGGAGGAATTTTGATGCTCCTTCGGCTTGAGTGTAACGAGAACCTTGTTGCCCTTCTGTTCGACAGAATAGACCGGATGTTCGAGCAGATCGAACACAAGCCGAACCCTATCGGCGTGAAGCCCAACCCTGATCGTCTTTAACAACGGATGCCGCCCTGGCATGGTAGACTCACGGAGTGCGGAGGACACCGCCGGCATATCGACAACCAAACGAGACTCATCCAGCAACTTTGCATCAGGGAAGAAGGTACCGTCGCCTACGATCGCTACCGTCACCTGGTCCCCTTCCGGATGAACTTCGATATTGGTCACCGACTGGGCAGGCAACTCCGCGATGTCCTTCTCAACTTGGGCAAGATCGATCTTTCCAGTCAGGCGGCCTTCATCGCCGAACGATGACGCCCCGGCGTTCGCGCCAAACGCCACAAGAGACAGCCCGAAAGCGCCAACAAACATCATCGCAACATCTGCGTGAGAGTAGAGTGGTTTCATTCTGAGCCTTCTTTCGGATGGAGGAGCTTGACATGCTCACGCTCCTGCTTTTTGCCATACACATCGGTGAATCGCTCCTGCACGATGATACCCCGCTCGGTGATCGCGCTGACCACCCCGCTATTTTGCCCGATCTTTGTCCCCTGTCTGATGCTATAGCCATGTCCTTCAGGTGTTTGAACCATGGCCGTATACCCGTAGGTGCCCCACACGATGGCAACAAGATTCAGCTCGGTCAATGTCACACGTTGAAGCGGAGGGAGGCTCATATCAATCTTCCCAAGTTGGAGCTCCAGCAAGACCGGGGCGAATGGGTCTCGACGTCCGGATGGATCGTAGCCTGCTCCAGCCACGCCGTCCGCAATCGGCGATTGGGACGGCGCCTGCGCCAATGCCTCCGAAGAAGGAGGATCGGCAACCGGAATAGTCTCTCCTGAAACGTCCGGAACGGATGACCGCTTGATGGAATCCTGCCTCATTGGACTTATTGGCATCTGAGCCACAACGGTATCGGCATGAACATGGCCGTTACTCATGAAAACAAGAGCCGCCAGACCGACGAGAACCAGTAGGCCTCCGTGAATCAGGCGCCGGTGCCCATGGAACTTCTGGAACCTCATCGTTTCACGACAATTCATGGCCCTACAATTCTCCCTATTGTCCGATTGAAGCCGGTTGAGCCTTCTGCAATGGCGAAGCCATCGAAGCTGGCGCTGCATAGGCGATTAAGTCAAATGTTGTTTGCGACACAATCCGCCCTCGCTCAATCTTCGGCGATCCCATTTTGAGGCCGGATACCGTAACGATTCGTGGGAGCCGGTTGATACGGTCAAAAAAGAGCGCGGCCGTGTGGTAGGCCCCGGATACTTCCACATTCACGGGCATTTTCACAAAGAGCTTCGATGCGTCTGCGGATGGCGGTGCTGGTTTCCACAATCTGATGTCGAGCCCAAGCCGTACCCCAAGATCCGACACTTGCTTCAGCAGCATGATGGCTTCTTCTTCGGGCGGGAGACGCTCCTTCTTTTTTGCCAGCTCAATCTCGAGCTGCTTGCTTGCCGCAATGATTTCATCCAAATGTTTGACTTTGATGGTGAGCGTTTGAAATTCTGTCTCCATCCTGCTGTTCTCGGCCTGCAACGCAACAATTTCAGCTGATTTGGGTTCGGCAACATAGAAATAAAATGCGGCGATGATACCGCCGACCAGAAGGACGAGAAGTGCAGCCTTCTGCTGAGCCGGAACATTGCGTAGCGAATCTAGGTTGATCGACGGGAGATCCATACTCATCCCTTCAGGCGAAACGTTAATCGAAACTGGTACACATCGATCTTATTCTCAAGTGCCGCCTTGCTTTCCTGAAGACTGATGGCCGTAAAATAGTCTGTCCTCCGAAGATTATTCGCGAACTCCACGACATCGTCGTTCGAGAGCGCTTTCCCTTCCAACTCGACCGTATCGGACGACATACCTAACTTCGTCAGCCAGATATTCAGCGGCTCAATGCTCTGGCTTACATGATCGAGCACTTTCACCGGACCCATCCTGGACTGTTCGAGCTTATCGATGATGCGATTTTTCTCCTCAAGCAGTTTCTTCTTTTCTTCAAAGTCTTGAACCTGTTTGACTTGCTCTTTCAATTGAGCGATCTGCGTTTCTTTATTCCGCTTCTCCTCCTGCTGCGCCTCAATTTCACTATCGAGCGAGGCGGCATACCACCAACACCCGGCCAACGTAATCACAATCAATCCAACACCGAGCAGCGCTTGCGCCCGCACGTCGTATTGCGGTTTGGCCTTTCGTGATTTTGGCCCCGACGCGAGAAGATTAATGCGAATCATCGGTCCCCCACCGCCCTCAACGCCAGTCCGACACTGACCGCCGCCGCCGGAGCCAGCTCCGCCAGCAGATCGGGGTCCAGATCGCTCCCGGTCACATCGATCTCGCCAAATGGGTCGGCCGCTTCCACCGGCGTTTGCATCCGCTCGCCGAGTTCTTGGATCAACCCCTTGGATTGCCCTGCTCCACCACACACGAGCACTCGATCCAGCTCAGCATTCGTAGTCGCAGTTCTGAAGTATTCCACTGTCCTGGCGATTTCGGAAGCAACCTCTCCGTTGACACTGTTCATGATATTGCTCAACACAGCAGCATCGGAGTCTCCGCCCTGTTTCATCTTCTTATTCTCTTCTGCCTCTTCATATGGCATGCCCATCTCACGTTGAATAGCTTCGGTATACCGATTGCCGCCCAAAGGAATGTCCCGTGTGAATAGAGACGAGCCCCCCCGGATGATGTTCACGTTCATCACACTCGCCCCGATGTTGACCAACGCCGTGGTTTCGTCCTGGGCCATCGGATAATTGATCGCGTACATGTTCTCGATCGCAAACGCGTCGACATCCATGATCATTGGCACAAGCCCGGCGCCCTTCACGAGCTCGGTCAGCTCATTGATTTTGTCTTTTTTGGCAGCAACAAGAATGACGGCCATATCACCCTGTTGGTCGCCGGACGGATCGGCTGGCAATACATGAAAGTCGATGTTCACTTCATTGATATCGAAAGGGATATACTGTTCAGCCGCCAGCTTGACCTGGCCTTCCAACTCTTCGTCCGGCATCGGAGGCAGACTGATTTTCTTCACGATGACGGCGTGCCCGGAAATCGAGATCGCCACCAGCTTATTCTTGACGCCCTGCTCATCGAACAATTCACGAATGGCCGAAACCACACGCCCTTCATCCATGACCGTCCCATCGACGATCACTTCCGGCTCAAGCGGCTTCACTCCGAACTTTTGGAGGATGTGCCGCCCCTTGCTCTCCTTCAACTGAACAAGCTTGATTGCGCTGGATCCGATATCCAGACCCACCAGCTGCCTGCGCGGCGTCAGGAATGAGAGCAGATCGGTTTGGAATACGTTTTTGAATAAGCTCAACATATATGGTCCCTGGTACCCTACACGACAATCTTCCTTGCGCGAATTACTTTTTGGATTTCATCCATGTTCTTCCTCGTATAGAGCCGCCAGTTTCTCCAATCGCGTGGAGGCCCGGCGATCACTCCGTCGCGTTCCCAACGAAAGAGGGTCGCCTTTGAGATGTCGAACAACTCACACACTTGGCAAGCCTTGAATCCTTCATGCTTTGAAAAAGTCATCCGTTTCTTCACGTCGAACACTCACTTTAGGAAAGACGAATTGAATACTTACAAAGGCAAGTATAGTCACTATGTTCTACCTGTCAAGAAACAGACGGAATGACGCGGAGGCGCCTCACGCAATCAGGCGGAGAGAGCGTTGCCCCCTTACGAGGCTTATGATTTGTGGATGTCTCGATGCTTCAGCGCCACGTCATAGCTCATGGCGGCGAGGCCTTCTTGGAGTCGCTCGGCCACCGCAACAGAGCGATGCCGGCCACCGGTGCACCCGATCGCGATCGTCAGATAGCTGCGTGGCTCACGCTCAAACAACGGGATGAGAAATTTCAACAGCTCTTCGAGGCGCTCGACTAACACGGCGGCATCGGGGTCCGACAAAACGAAGTCGCGGACTCTTGGGTCGTTTCCAGGAAGCGGCTTCAGATCGGGAACGAAGTAGGGATTTTTGAGGAATCGCACATCGAACAACAAGTCGATATCATAAGGGACGCCAAACTTATAGCCGAATGTCAGCAGCGAAATCGTCAGCTTCTTGTCGTCCGCGTCCCCTCGAAACTGCTTGGTGAGCAAGTCGCGCAGTTCATGCACCGTCAGATCCGAGGTGTCGATGACGCGGTCTGCATGCCGCCGAAGCTCCGCGAGCCGTTCCTTTTCAAACCGAACACCATCCAACACAGGCATATGAGGCAAGAGCGGGTGCGGACGTCTTGATTCGGAAAAACGTCTGACCAATACCTCCTCACGCGATTCAAGAAATAACAACTGAACGGAATGGCCAAGGCCCTTGACTCGCTCAAGAATGCCGACCAGATCAGAAAAAAATACCCGTTCCCGAATATCGATCCCCAAGGCCACATTGGCAATCTCGCCCTTCTGTTGGTTACAGAGATCGACGAAAGTTAGCAGCAACGCCGGTGGAAGATTGTCGACACAAAAATACCCGGCATCTTCAAACGCCTTGAGCGCGAGAGACTTCCCGGAACCGGATAATCCACTGATAATGACTAAGCTGAGCCGTGCCATGTCCTTCTTAGTTTAACGAGCCCACCCCGCGGGAGCCGCCGCGGAGGCAGGAATGACTCGTGCACGGATTGCCGCATTGCTGACAGCGCACAGTCGTACGGCCCGCGATACAGAAGACTTGTGAGATCCGCGCAGAAAACTGTCTCGACTGACCGACGGCCAAACTGGTTGGGACCTCCCACGCAGGATTTCGTGGCGAGAATACGGACAGAAACAAGG
>JAOUEB010000095.1 GCA_029858925.1 Nitrospira sp. | reverse complement strand
AAGCCGTCTTCTGTTTTCTGCTCAAAGACCAATCCCTGGATTTCGTATTTCACTTCCTCGAACGGGCGATATTGCTTGGGTTTCTTATCCTCCAATCGAAAGATATGAAACCCGGCGGCGCTCTCGACGATGTCGGAGATGCCACCGGGAACGAGTGGCGCGATCGCCCGCTCGATGGCAGGCAAGAGCTCACCGCGACGCACGAATCCAATCCGTCCGCCTTGCAAGGCATTCGGCCCGTCTGAATATTGCAATGCCACATCCTCGAACTTCTCGCCGCGCTTCAATTCATCCATTGCCCTGCGTATTTTGGCCAGCGCATCGGCCGTCTCGCCAGGGGAGCGGGACGGCACGAGGATCTGACTCAACGTATATTCTTCTGGAAGGGCGAAGCGGTCGCGATGCCCCTGATAGTACCGTTTCATTTCGGATTCCCCGACCATCACGTTGCCGCGCACTTCTCGGTCCACCACTTTCAGCAGCATCAGTTGATCCCGGACAACCCGCGCGTTCTGAGAATTCGACGGATCGATGGCTCCGCCCTGCCGTTTCATCTGCTCGAACGCGATTTCCACTTCCTGATCCGACACCTCCACCTTTCGCGCTTTGGCTTCTTGAAGTTGCAACTTCCGCTCGATCATCTTCGTGAGCGCCATGTACTCCGCCATTTTCAATCGCTGCGCGAGATCGTCTCCCCGGTGTTGTTGTGTGATGCGCTCTTGTTGCGGAGCCAGCTCGCGTTTGACGTCCGACAGCATAATGAGGTCGGAATTCACCACAGCGACGATGCGGTCTTCGAGATGAGCCGACGCGACGGCCGGAGGCAGCGCCAGGAGGCTGATCGACAGCAATAGGGTCTTGAGTCGGATCATCAGATGTTGTCTGCGCGAAACGGGCGGCACGAGTCCACGCTCCTTGTCACGAAGGATGGAGAATCGGTAACCAACCGATTCTACACGAAACGAGTCGGTCTTGTGGAGAGCGAAAAGGGAGGCTACGGCTTGCCTGCATCGTCGGTAATATGACGGGAGGCGTCGGCGAGTCGAATCGTCGCATTGGTCCGGATATCGGTGATGACTTCCTCGAACCGCTTTCGGCGCTTGTCGGCCAGCAGTTCCTGGCGAAGCCGTTCTTGGGTGGCCAAGTCGGCCTGGATGATTTCTTTGTCGAGGGGGGTGGTCATGACCAGATAATAGCCGCTCTCGGTCTTGATGGGAGCGCTCACCAGCCCCGGCTTGAGGGTTCGGATGACCGCATCGACTTCGGGAATGACCAAGCCTCGTCGGTACGGACCGAGATCACCGCCCTGCGCTTTCGTTTTCTCGTCGATCGAATAGCGCTTGGCGAAACCGGCGAAGCTTCCTCCGCGATTGACCTGCGTTTCGAGATCTTTGGCCGCTGGGAAATTCGGCAACAACATCAGCGAGACCTGTACTTTGAGCGGGTCCAAGAGTTCGCGCGCATGCGCCTCATAATAGGCGTCGAGTTCGTTTTGGGTGATCTCCACCTTGGATTGGAGCTTGTCCTTCAACAGCTCGTCGAGAATCAATTGCTCTTTATATCGTTGGGCTTTGTCTCGGATTGCGTCGTTTTGATCGAGCCCCCGTCGGCGGGCTTCCTGCATGAGGAGTTCCCGGGTGATGAGTTCGTCGAGGAACTGCCGTTTTCCACCCACCTTCGTGTAGCGGTCGCGTGTGGCCTCCGAGAGTTCGCCCCAATGCATGTCGAACTCGGTTTTCGTAATGGCTCGTCCATTCACCAGCGCCACGACCGGTTCCTCGTGCTGCGGCGAGCAGCTGGAGAGCGCCAGTCCCGACCCGGCCAGTAGGCCTGCGAGAAGCAGGGGCAGACAGAAGGGAGTCTGGTCGGCGCAACGGACGCAGAGTGACATCATCAGGCGTGGGGTGCGGGTGTTGATCACGAGCCAGCGGCATCCTTTCCGGTTGTGTTGGTATCACAGAGGCTGAGGCTTTGCAAGGTTGTGTTGAGTTCCGAGAACATTGCCGGCCAGCCTTCGCTCGGAAATTGGATTTCGAATGAGAGGGGGCTGAGGAACCGCAAGCGCTTTTTAAGCCGATCCATCAACTGATTGACGGATTTCTCGGACACCGCCGCTTTGGGACCGAACGATACGGTGACCGACTTCTGATGCACCTCGATCGAGGTGAGACGCAGGCGTTTGGCATGGACGCGGAGCTGCATGACCTCCAGCAGCCGTTCGACCGGTTCCGGTGGATGGCCGTACCGATCCTGGATTTCTCCGTGCAGCAATGCCAGCTCGCCGACTTGGTTGCAAGCAGTCAGCCGTTTATAGAGCGAAAGCCGTTGATGCGGGTCGGCCACATAATTTTCAGGGATGAAGGCGGATACCGGCAGTTGCAGGGTCGGGTCCGGCTCGTCCTCTACGATCAGGCCCTTGAGGCGTTGGACCGCCTGTTCGACCATTTGCATGTACAGATCCAGACCGATGGCGGCAATGTGGCCGGATTGCTGTTTGCCCAAGAGATTCCCGGCGCCACGGATTTCGAGGTCCGCGGCGGCGATGCGGAATCCTGCCCCCAGCTCTGTGAACTGTTGGATCGCAATCAACCGTTTTTGTGCGTCGCCGGTCAATGTGCCTTCGTCGGGAATCAGAAAATAGGCGAAGGCTTGCTCGCCTCCGCGCCCGACGCGCCCGCGCAGTTGGTACAGCTGCGCGAGGCCAAACATGTCGGCCCGGTTCACGATGATCGTGTTGGCGTTCGAGACATCGAGGCCGGACTGGATGATGGCCGAGGCGATCAAGACGTCCGCCTCATGCTTCACGAATTTGAGCATGACCGCTTCCAGCGGTTTGGCGTCCATTTGGCCGTGCGCCATCACCATGCGGGCTTCCGGGACCAGCCGGCGAAGCCACGCGCCGATCTGTTCCATGGTTTCGACCCGGTTATGCACGAAGTAGACTTGCCCGCCCCGGCCCAGTTCGCGCAGAATCGCGTCCTGCACGGCTTTGTCGCTGGAACGGATGACGTCGGTCTTGATCGCCAGGCGGCCGGCCGGCGGGGTATCGATGATGGAGAGGTCGCGGACGCTCGACATGGCCATCTGAAGTGTGCGTGGGATGGGTGTGGCGGTCAAGGTCAGCACATCGACCTGGGTGCGAAGCTGTTTGAGCCGTTCCTTGTGTTTCACGCCGAACCACTGCTCTTCGTCGATAATGACGAGGCCGAGATCGCGAAACGTGACGTCTTTCTGGAGGAGGCGGTGGGTGCCGATCATGACGTCGACAAGGCCGGCCGCGACATCCTTGAGCACTGCCTTGATGTCCTTGGGTGATTGGAATCGCGAGAGCAGCCCTACGCGGGCTGGAAACGGAGCGAATCGTTCCACGAAGTTGTCATAATGCTGGTGGGCCAGCAGCGTGGTCGGCACCAGCACCGCGACCTGGCGGCCATGTTCCACGGCTTTGAAGGCGGCGCGCATGGCCACCTCCGTTTTGCCGTACCCGACATCGCCGCAGACGAGCCGGTCCATCGGTTTCGTCGATTCCAGGTCGCGGATGATGTCGCGGATAGCGTTGAGCTGGTCCGGCGTCTCCTCGTATTCGAACGCCGCCTCAAACTCGTGGTAGAGCGTGCTGGATGCCCCATAGGCATTCCGCTTCACCAGCTCGCGGTTGGCATAGAGATCGACCAACTCATGAGCCATCTCTTCGATGTCCTTTTTCACCCGCGCCGTGGTCTTGGCCCAACTGGTGCCGCCGAGGCGATCGAGCCGGGGACCATGGCTTTCGGCTCCGCTGTAGCGCTGGACTTGGTTCAGGCGATCGAGCGGGACATAGAGCGTATCGCCGCCGGCAAACTCCAAAATCAAATAATCACCCTCGAAGTCCTGGACGGCGAGGCGTTTGAGTCCCCGGTATTTGGCGATGCCGTGTTGGACATGGACCACATAGTCGCCGATGTTGAGGTCTTCCAATGAAGACAGGAACGTGGCCGTTTTGGTCTTCGGTTGTGGCTTGTGCCGCGCGCCTTTTGCAAAGAGTTCTTCTTCGGTCAGGAGGGCGAGACGAAGATCGTTTGAAAGAAACCCCGCCGACAGATCGCCGTGCGCGATATAGAATG
This sequence comes from Nitrospira sp., assembly GCA_029858925.1. Lineage (GTDB taxonomy): Bacteria > Nitrospirota > Nitrospiria > Nitrospirales > Nitrospiraceae > Nitrospira_D. The sequence goes on along the minus strand of JAOUEB010000095.1, from coordinate 1,943 downwards.
GGAGCTTGCCTGCGCTATGGCGTGCCCAGGCCGATGCGGTCCATTCATCGGCCGGCAGATCATGCTCTCGGAGGAGAGCCAGCAGCCGATCGACCTGTCCGCGGCTTCGGGCCACCACGATGACCCGATGTTCGTCCCTCACGCGATCCAACAGGCTGAGGGTTTGAGTAAAGGGGGTGCCTCTCACGCCCAGTCCAATGGCGGCAGGCGTCTGCCCGGCAAAGGACAATATCGGGGTCCAGGAATCGTCCGGAGCCGCCAGAGGTTCCAGTGCCAGCGCCGGCCAGGATGCAGAGGTTCGTTCAAGTTCATTCCACTGCAGAAAGAGCCGCTCCGGCGTCGGATATGGCTGTGAGGCGTCCCGGTCGACATGCCGGAGATACCCGTCGTCGATTTTCTCCCAGGCGGTCTTGCAGGCCATCTTCAGCGCCTCGGGCTGATCGAGGACCAGGCAGGGCGGAGCAGGCAGGTAGTCGAATAGCTGGTCCATTTGCGCATAGAGATCGGGGCTGCGCCATTCGGCGTCCGGGGGGATCGGCGCGAGCGTATCCGGAGCATCGGCGGGGCGAAGAAACTCCCGTGCCGGCAGGACGACACCCTCACGCAGTGTCTCGATCGAGGTCTGCGTCGAGGAATCGAATAGGCGGATCGATTCGACCTGGTCTCCAAGAAATTCGAGGCGAATCGGATCGGCATAGGCGGTTGAGAAAATGTCGACGATGCCTCCCCGGACGCTGAACTCGCCGGGGATTTCAACAACCGATACACGCCGGTAGCCCAGGCGCAGCAGGCCCGTCAGAAACGGTTCGCGTTCACAGACGCCGCCCGTCTTGAATCGCAGCACTGCCTCTTCGAACGTGGAGCGGGGAATCAGGCGATGCATGGCGGCGGTAACGGACGTGACCAGCACCAGGGATGAGCCGGTGAGCAGCCGATGCAGCGTCGTCATCCGTCGCGCGATCAATCCCACATGCGGCGCCGTTTCCTCGTAGGGCAGTGTCTCCCATTCAGGAAACAAGGCGAGACGGTCGAGTGGGAGGCCCATGAGGCCGTGAAAAAACTGTAGGTCGTTGAAGATTCGTTCAGCCGATGCGTCGTCGGGGGTCAAGACGACCCACGGACGGGACCGCGTCGATGGGCCTGTCAAAGTCTGGGTCAAGAGGGTGAGCGCGCAGGCCGGCGTCGAGCCGTGCAATCCTGTGAGGCAGGCGCGGGCTCGGTCCTGGTCCAGCGCCGAGCGGAGTGGAGCGAGCCATGCTGGGGAGTCTGCGCCGGCGTCGGACAGCATCACGTCGCAGTCGAACGAATACGTTGAAGAAGCGCGGTGGTGGACAGGCCGGCAACCAACGGGATGGTTGTCACCCTGCCGCCGCGGGCCTCGACGATCGCGCGGCCGACGATTTTGTCGATTGCCCAATCTCCGCCTTTTACCAAGACGTCTGGCTGCAAAGCGGCGATCAACTGCTCGGGGTCCGGTTCCGCGAATATCACGACATAATCCACGCACCCCAAGGCGGCTAGCACTTCGGCCCGCTGGGCCTCCGGCACAATCGGACGATCCGTGCCTTTATCCAAACCGCGCACCGAGGCATCGCTGTTCACGCCGACCACGAGCAGGTGCCCGAGGGCTTTCGCTGCTTGGAGGTACCGGACGTGGCCCACATGCATCAGGTCGAAGCAGCCGTTGGTGAAGACGATCTTTTGGCTCTGCGCGCGCGCCTGTTCGAGGACCGGAAGCAATTGCGCGCGGGTCATGATCTTGCCGGACATGGCCCCATCATACCTGCCGCGTTCGGAGATGGAAAGAGCTGGGCGAGTGGCAAGTAGCGAGTAGTAAGTAGCAAATGGCGAGTGGCAAGTAGCGAGTAGCGAGTAGCGAGTGGCGAGTAGCGAGTAGCAAGTGGAAAGTGGTGCGGATTGGACGGTTCGTGCGCTTCACGCTT
>JAOUEB010000094.1 GCA_029858925.1 Nitrospira sp. | reverse complement strand
CGATCAGCGGATACTGTGCGGAACTGCATCCGTACATCCTTCAGGCCTACGGAAACGCCCAGGCGGTCACCCGCATGCACGATGGAACTCGGGTGCTCCATGGAGCACTGGATAGCCTGGATTCGGCCGTCGTGAACCTTTCACCACGTGGCAGGATCGCTAGGGCAACCCCGCGCGCAGAACGATTGCTGCTGGACTACCAGCTGGTTGGCACTCGAACCCGTGACCACCTGCATCACACGATCATCGACTGGCTTCGCACTCAGGAACAGCAGTTGGCGTCCCCCTCTGAGTTGCCCCATGCGATCCGCCCGCTGGTCTGCTCCGGCTCCGAGGGAACACTGACGATCCGCCTCATACGGCAAGGCCCCCTCCGACTCCTCCTCTTGGAGAAGACCCGAACGATTCCCTGCTCAACAACGTTGGCCCACCTCGGCCTCAGTCGGCGGGAGACAGAGATTCTGAGCTGGGTCGCCCAAGGCAAATCAAACGCAGAGATCGGCACGATCCTCGGCATCAGTTCACGAACGGTACAGAAACACCTGGAGCGGATCTACAGCAAGTTAGGCGTGGAGAACCGGCATGCGGCCGTAGCGATGATGCGGTCGCTGAACGAATAAGACGCCTCCGCACCCCACCCTCACGGGCATGATAAATGGGATCGGACATGCGTATTGATTTTATTTATTGCAAGCGCCCCCCTCGCGCCGCCGGACGAATCTTGACGGTCAGACGGACGGTTGCGCCGAGACAGGCCGGCATCTCGATCTGCGCGCCGGCGCTGAACATGTCGATACGGCCGCTGCGGAGATTGCTGATGCGGGGCAGAGTCACGCCAAATCTTTTTGCTTGGACCACCGCCCCTGCTTAAGTCTCCGGTTCGATGGAATCATCATTGACGGTTGGTACACGAGCGGGCGCTACGACCAACGGACCTACCGTGCCCGCGATCTCTTGGCCGGCGGGTGCCGCATCCACCTCCAGTTCGAGCGCTGTCAGGTTCACTGACCGAGGCGCCGTAGCGTGTTCGTAGAGCGCCTCGACTGGCTGGCTAAGAATCCGCGCTTCACCCAGCGCTTCGCCATGCACGTGGGTGCGCTCTGCCGCGAGATGACCAACGCGGCGGCGGCTGAGGCGGAGCGCCTCCACGACAGCACGGTCAAAGACCTCGAGCGAATGGACAGGCAGCGGCAGGTCACCCGTGCCGATCTGCCCGCGCCGCGAGCGATCGGTGTGGATGAGATCGCCATCCGGAAGGGACACGACTATCGCATCGTCGTCAGCGACCTCGGCCGCGGAGACCAATCTGGGTCGGCGGCAAGGGCCGCACCGAAGCGGACAGGGACCTCTTTTTCGCCAGGCTGGGCACGAAAACAAACGGCGCGCATCCAGCTTGCCGCGATGGACAGGTGGAAGCCATTTTGCGCCTCGCTCAAGCGCCAGGCACCACACGCACGTGTCATCTTCGACACGTTCCACATCGTGCGCCACCTCGGCGACGCGCTCGACGCCGTTCGCCGTAGCGAGTACCGCCGCCTCGCCGCCAAGGCCCGCGCCTTCTTCGAGCGGTGGAAACAGAGCCTTCGGTGGCAGCGGCTTTCCTCCTACAAGAAGTTCGCGGCGATGATCGACCGCCACTGGGACGGCATCGCGTCGTACTGTCACCCGGAGAACAAGGTCAGCCTCGGCCTGGTGGAGGGGCTCAACAACAAGATCCGTGTCCTCCAGCGGCGGGCCGACGGCTACCGTGATGAGAACTACCTGAAACTTAAAATCGTCGCGGCGTTCCTGTCTCCGTTAACCAGGAGTGCAGAAAAGGACCCACTGTGACCCGCGAAGACCCATAAACAGGAAGGCCGCGCCACTTGCGTGGTGCGGCCTTTTCCCCGTTCATGCGCCTTGTTCGAACTCTACAGTTTCACCGAACTCAGCCGCTCCCCCTCGGCCAGGTCCACTTCGTCTTCGAGCTCTTCCAATTCTGGGTCAAGCTTGCCTTTCGTCATCGACGGATGGAGGCCGTACTTTCTAAGCATCTTATAGAAGTCTGCGCGATACCGGCCGGCAAATTGGGCGGCGCGGGAAATATTGCCCCCCGTCAATTGGAGCACGTTCTTCAAATAGGTTCGCTCAAACTCTTCTTTTGCTTCGGTGAGCGGTTTGAGCGGCGTGTCAGGCGACACGCTGACCGACGGCAGCAGATCCGGCGTCAACATATCTTGGCGCGACATCACCACCGCTTTTTCGACTGCGTTTTCCAACTCCCGCACGTTGCCGGGCCATGGGTTGACGATCAGCCGATGGAGCGCAGCGGGCGTGAACCCCTTGACCTCTTTGTTCGCGCGCTGCACGCTAAGCTTGAGAAAATGCTGCGCCAGGAGCGGAATGTCGTCGCGGCGGTCGCGCAACGGTGGAATGAACAGCGGCACTACTGAAATGCGATAGTAGAGATCGTTGCGGAAGGTTCCATTCTTGACCGCCTCGCCAAGATCTTTATTCGTCGCGGCGATGATGCGCACGTCCACTTTCGACGTCGTCTCCGACCCCACCTCTCGAATTTCCCTCTCCTGCACGGCGCGCAGCAGTTTGACTTGCATCGAGAGCGGCATCTCGCCGATTTCGTCCAGAAAGAGCGTGCCTCCGCCGGCCATTTGGAAGAGTCCGCGCTTGGAGCCATGGGCGCTGGTGAACGCGCCTTTGACATGCCCAAAGAGCTCGCTTTCAAACAGCGCTTCCGGAATCGCAGCGCAGTTGAGCGCCACAAACGGCCCTTTGGAGCGCCGGCTGTTGGTATGAATGACGCGAGCCATCACTTCCTTGCCGGTTCCGGTTTCTCCGAACAAGAGGATCGTGGCGTCTGAGTCGGCCACTTGGGCGACCTGCTGTAGCAGCCGCTGCATCGCAGGGCTTCGCGCAACCACGTTCTCGATTCCGTAGATCTCCTTGACCAGCGATTTGAGCCTCTTAATCTCCCGGCTCATCCGTTGCTGCGACAGGGCTTTTTCAATCGTGGCCTTCAGCTCCTTGTCGTCGAATGGTTTGGTCAGATAGCCGAATGCGCCGCGCTGCATGGCCTCGACGGCGTTGGGAATGCTCCCATGAGCCGTCAGAATGATGACCGGCAGGCCGGGGAGGATACGGAGCAACTCCTCGGTCACATCCAGCCCATCCTCGCCACGGAGGCGCAGGTCGGTGATCGCGAGATCGAACATCTTCTTCTTGGCTTCCCCGACCGCTTCCTGTCCTGTCGTGGCGGATGTCACGGAGAATCCCATCGCGGACAGCCGCATCTTCAACAAATGCAGCAGCCCTTCGTCATCGTCGACTACGAGAATGTGCTCTTGGTCCATGGTGTGCCTTCCACTTAAATTATTCGTTATGGCAATTCCGGCGCCGGAATCGGAACGACCGTCGATGGTGGACGGATCGGGCGCACCTTCTCTCGCATTTCCTGATCAATTCGCTTCAAGGCTTCCAGTTGCGTGGACAGCTCCTCGATTTTTTTGTCCCGGTCGTGCAGCTGTCGCTGAAGGCTCTGAACCGAGGCCGGATCGGAGGCCATCTTCCCTTCTTTCTTCAGCGATTCGATCTTGCGATCCCGGTCGGCAAGCTCTCGCTGTAAGTATTCCATCGTCAGGAAGTTTCTCTCCCAGTTGAGCAAGTCCCGTACCAAACGATCCGTGGCTTTAACCATTGCCGAATTCGTATTGGCGATCGCAGGCGCTCCAAGCAGAGCGTCCAGCCACGAGACCGATGCCGGACCCGCATGTCTCTGCAACAACTGTATCCAGGCTTTACTCGATTCGGCCAGTTGAGTCTTGTGATCAAGAGCAATGACCTTTCCGAAATATTTCTCTGCAATCTCACGGCGTTCGTACAGGCCAAGCAATGCCCTTGTGAAATAGGCATGATCGCAGGAACCGATTTCGTCGCACTTTTCCACCACACCATCCTGTTTCTTGGCAAAAGCTTGAAATACCTTTGACTCTGCCGAATCCAACGCAAAGTACGGCTGATCGGGAGGAGTCGGACCCCATGCCGCACAGCCTCCCAGTATTGTCGAGAGTACCGCCGCCAGAAAGATCAGCCCTGTCATTCTCCCAGTCCCCTCCCCTGTTTCGCTGACCGTAGGATAAACCGTACAGTCGTCAATTTACCAGCTTCACTTTCAATCCAAATTCTCCCTCCATGGGCCTCAACGACCTTCTTCGCCAATGCCAACCCCAACCCGCTTCCACCCATGGCGTTCTTGGCCTTCGTGCGCCCCTGATAAAACCGCTCAAAAATATGTTGAAGATCATCGGCGGCAATGCCTGGTCCCGTGTCAGACACCGCGACTTCGAGCACGCCAGCTTGCTGATCCGGCTTCATCTGCAGCTTGACGATCCCGCCTTCCGGGCTAAACTTCAGGGCGTTCGAAAGCAGATTATCGAGAACCTGTTCAATCCGCGAAGCGTCCGCCTTTACCCACACCCGTTCTCCGACGCTCTCGATCAGCAGCTGGACATGTTTCGAATCGGCCAAGAGACGAACTTTGTTGGCCGAGACATCGGCAATGCGTTTGAGATCTACGGGAACCATCCGATACTCCATCATGCCGGCTTCCATCTTTGAAAGGTCGAGAATGGTCGAGATCAGATGGATCAGCCGCCGGCTGCTATCGGCCATAATGCGAAGCGTGGTGCGCTGTTCTTGCGTGAGAGGGCCCGGAATCTCATCGAGCAGCAAATGCGTGCCCTCCTGGATCGAGGCCATAGGCGTGCGCAATTCGTGGGACACGTGCGCGAGAAACTCCGACTTCATGTCATCGAGTTCTTGCAGTTTCCCTCCCATCCAATTCACGGTATCCACCAAGTCTTCCAACTCGGCCGGAGCCACGATCTGAAGCGGCTGGCCGAATTTCCCCTGGCCGATTTCCTTGATATGCCCTTGTAGCTCCCGCAGCGGACGCAGGATCGTATAACTGGCAATGCCGGCGAGCCCCAATCCGAAGATCAAGGCCACCAGAACCAGCTGCTGCGTAACCGCTTCAGCTTGGACAGCGCTGGCTCGCGATTCGCTCACGCCGACGCTGATGCGCGCCTCGTGCAGATCGATATAGCTTTGAATCGAGGACGACATCCGGTCCATCAGCGCATCGCGCTGATCCTCGTATCCAAGCATGGCCGTCTGAACGTTGCCGGCGACCCGTCCGAGTCCATTGTGAAAGAGCGCCAATCGCTCCTGGAGCAACCGGCCGGTCTCTTGGAGACGGCTCTGTCCTTGCGGGGAGTTCTCCTGGCCGAGCAATTGTTGGAGGGTGCGCTGAAACTCCTCCACCTCCTCGTTGAAGTTCGTCAAAAATGCGGCGTCTTTCGTGGCGAGGTATTTTTTCTCGCTGTTCAATTGCGCGTAGAGCGACCCCAAGAGCCGCTTCGCGGATTCGACCGCCGGATAGTGATAGGACGCCATCTCCGTGCTCATGGCCGTCAGCTCTCGGAGCTGTAAGAGGGCGTACAGATTGACTCCTCCCATGACCACGATGATCACCAGAGAAGTAAGAAGAAGGCGCCAAAAAATTGAAAGTCGCACGGCTCAACGCCCTCACCATAGAAGAGAGAGATCATCACAACGGCACGGTGTATGCACTTCCATACATTATTACACTTCCAGCCTCACACAGATTGTCCTTATCCTCAAAACGACAGTTGCCGATCACGTCCCCGCATAAGGTACGGAGCCGAGTGGTTTTTCACCTGCTCCGCAGTTCACTAAAATGGTGAACTCATCAATATCATCAAATGGTTGGACAATTCGACGTCCGCTCATTTGCGACTACATCAACTGCCGTCTTTAGGTTTATTTCCTAGAGTAGCCTACGGCTCCCCAATAGGTGTGAGAATGAGGAATCGGCAGTCCTGTGGAGCCTTCTGCGCGATGCACCAGTCTATCCGCTGCCATCCATCAGGCGCGCGAACATCCGTTGCCGCCTCGTCGAACTTCGCAATAATGCAAAGAGGTGGCCACGAAACAACAAGATCGCCATCGTAACCAGCGGAGTGAGCACGAGCAGGAAGATCCATTGCGTGTC
>JAOUEB010000093.1 GCA_029858925.1 Nitrospira sp. | reverse complement strand
CCACGCCATGTTGAACGACAAGACGCACGAGCGTCTCCAACGAACCCTGCCAGTCGTTGCGGGGCTGGTGCGGATAGATCGTCGCCGTGTCCAACAATTTTCCCGTCGCATCAACCACCGCCACTTTACAGCCGGTGCGAATACCGGGATCCAGGCCAAGGACGGCCTTAGGTCCGGCCGGCGCAGCCAATAACAGCTCATGGAGGTTGCGGGCAAAAATCTTGATCGCCTCGGCTTCGGCCGCTTCACGCAGTTGCACCAGCAGTTCGATAGTGAGCTGCGAATGGATCTTCACGCGCCACGTCCAGTCACACACCGCGGCCAGCCACTTGTCGGCTGGCCGGCCTCGGTCCTGAATGCCTGCATGAGCCGCGATCATCGACGCACAGGGATGCGGAACGACCGCGTCGAGCGTCTCTCCCAGGCCCAGATCCAACTTCAAAACGCCGAGCGTACGGCCTCGAAAAATGGCGAGCGCCCGATGCGACGGAATGGTCTTAATCGTCTCCGCATAGGCATAGTAATCGCGGAACTTCTCTTCTTCTGCCTGCTCCTTGTCTTTCATCACCGTCGAGGTCAAGATCCCCTCTTCCCACAGACGCGTCCGCAAAGCTGCCAGCAAGTCTGCTGTTTCGGCAAACCGCTCCATGAGAATGTCGCGCGCCCCTTCCAACGCTGTTTTGGCATCAGGGACATTGATCGCTTCCACGCCATCAGCAGCAGGCGCCACACGAATATATTTGAGCGCCTCTTGTTCAGGATTCAGCGTCGGATCGGCTAAGAGGCCATCGGCCAAGGGTTCCAGCCCTGCCTCGCGCGCGATCTGCGCGCGCGTGCGGCGCTTGGGCTTGTATGGCAAATACAAATCTTCCACGGTTTGCTTCGTCGCCGCCGCTTCGATGCTGGCGCGCAAGGCATCCGTCAGTTTCCCCTGTTCTTCGATCGAGGCCAGTATCGCAATACGCCGCGCTTCCAGCTCACGCAGATAGAGCAGACGCTCTTCCAGCGTGCGCAGATGCGTATCGTCCAAATTGCCGGTCGCCTCCTTGCGATAGCGCGCAATGAATGGAACGGTCGAGCCTTCGTCGAGCAGCGCCACCGCTGCCGCAACCTGATGGGTTCCGACGCTAAGCTCCTTCGCAACGAGCGAAATAATCTTGAGCTGCGCCGTGTCAGAGAGAGTTGGAGTCGTTGGAGTTGTCATCTGTAGATCATTAGTTCCTATGGCTTAAACGATCGTTCCTCGTGAAGCGTATCTCGTATCTCGCAAACAACATATTCGACACAGCAACATTCTTTCCGTCCTGCGCTTCACGCTTCACGAGATACGAGCGACGAAGCACGGCCTAGCCACCTGCGCTTCCGACCGGCCCGCCCGGTTCGGTCATGCGCCAGGGGTCGAGCAGTTGCGTGAGGCGCTTCTCTGGAAGGACTTTTTGTTCCTTGGCCATTTCCCGCACTGTCTTGCCGGACTTATACGCGTCCTTGGCGAGTTTTGCCGCCGCCTCGTAACCGATCTCCGGCGCCAGAGCCGTGCACATAGCGAGGCTTTGTTCGATCAAACTCTTGCAGCGTTCTTCGTTGGCTTTGATGCCTTCAATACACTTCGCGGCAAAATTGTTGGAGGCCGCGGCGAGGAGTTCGATGGACTGTAACAGATTATAGGCCATCACCGGCATCATAACGATCAGTTCAAAGTTGGCCGCCTGCCCGCCGATCGTCACGGTCACGTCGTTGCCGATCACCTGCGCACAGACCATCGTGACAGATTCGGCAATGACCGGATTGACCTTCCCCGGCATGATCGAGGAACCCGGCTGTGTTTCCGGCAGGTTGATTTCTCCCAAGCCGCAGCGAGGACCCGAGCCGAGCCAGCGGATATCGTTGGCAATCTTCATCAAGCTCACCGCGATCGTTCGTAACTCGCCGCTCGCTTCGACCAGGGAATCCTGCGCCGATTGCGCCTCGAAATGATTCTTGGCTTCCTTAAACGAACAGCCGGTTTCTTTCGACACGATCGCCATGACCTTGGCGGAAAACTTCGGGTGACAGTTCAACCCGGTACCGACCGCAGTCCCGCCGAGCGCCACTTCACTCAAAGCCTCTTGCGCCCGCTTCACCCGCTGGATGCCGAGCTCAATTTGGCGGGCATAGCCGCCGAATTCCTGTCCCAACCGCACAGGCGTCGCATCCTGTAAATGCGTCCGGCCGATTTTCACGATCTTGTCGAACTCCCTGGCTTTCCGGCCCAGCGCCTTGCGCAACCGCGTCAGGGCCGGTAAGAGTTGTTGTTGCATCACTTCCGACGCAGCGATATGAATGGCGGTGGGAATCACGTCGTTGCTGGATTGGCCCAAATTGACATGGTCGTTCGGATGCACGAGCTTGCTGCCGCGCGCGCCGCCCAGGAGCTCAGTCGCCCGGTTTGAGATCACCTCGTTGGCATTCATGTTCGTAGAGGTACCGGAGCCGGTTTGAAAAATGTCGACCGGGAATTCGGCGTCAAGCTTGCCATCCACGACCTCGGTGGCGGCTTGCCTGATCGCATCGGCGGGCTTCTTGTCCAAGAGGCCCAGCGACTGATTCACGCTGGCCGCCGCCCGCTTGATCATGCCCATCGCCCGGATGACCGAACGCGGCATGCGCAGCGGGCTGATCGGAAAATTCTCGATCGCGCGCGCCGTCTGCACACCGTAATAGGCATCGGCCGGAACAGCCAGTTCTCCCATTGTGTCTCGCTCAATTCGAGTCGACGCTGATTGCTGAATTTGATTCTTCGTCATGCCCTATGCTCCATGTTGAAGGGTTCTCAACCGCTGCGCGCGCCATGATAAACTCAGGCCCCCGGCTTGTACAAGAGCTTGACGCATGACCACGCCATCTATGACCGTCGTTCATGAAGCGTATCTCGTCGTTCGTATCTCGCAAACAAAGATGAGAGCCGCTCTTTTTCTTTCTTGCGCTTCGCGCTTCACGAGATACGCTTCACAAGGCAGGTGCATTCAAGAGAGTTCTCCACGCACTGTTATGAAATATGTGGGTTGGTGATGCAGTAACGGGGAGCTGAGAAATAAAAAGGCCCGCCGAACGGCGGGCCTTTAAGACCACGGATAAAGCAGGCGACTCGTTACCCTACTTTGACTTCAATCGATTTTGGCTTCACCTTTTCGGTCTTCGGAAGATGCAGACTCAAGACACCGTCCTTGTATTCGGCCTTGACCCCGCTCTCATCGACCGATTCGGGCAACGAAAAGCTCCTCACGAAGCTTCCGTACGACCGTTCGACTCGATGGTATCTCTTTCCCTTCTCCTCCTTCTCCTGGCGCCGCTCGCCTGAGAGAGTCAAGACGCCGTCTTCGACGGTGACTTTCACATCTTCTTTCTTTACCTCTGGCAATTCCGCCTTGATGAGATATTCGCCGTCGGTTTCGCTGATATCGACGGTCGGCACCCAGTCGGCAACGGTCAAGTGTTCCTTGCCCCCGTTGCGGAGTGCAGGCCTTGCAATCGCGCGATTCAGGCGATCGGACATTTCTTCCAGCTCACGGAACGGATCCCACCGTACGAGTGTCATCATAGACCTCCTTCGTTGTCGCTATCGTTTTTGTGAGTTACTGTTACTGGCGCTGCGCCGACTCTCTGCTTGGAGAAAAGATAAATCGGGTGCTTGCGGAGTCAAGGGCAAGGATAGGGGGATAAGTGTGGATAGGAAAATAAAGAATGTTTCGGGTTTCGAGTTTCGGAAGATCTTTCCTGACAACACGAAACATGAAGCCCGAACCTCGGAACTCCGTTCCCCAGTGCAACGCATCAGCCCTGTCTCAGCTTGCACTAATGAACGACTGCGACAGCCACATCATCGTCATGCGCGCTACCGCTGCGTCAGCGGCACATAGGGGCGGTTATGCTCGCCGGAATAGATTTGATCGGGCCGGAATAGTTTGTTTTCCCGCAGCTGTTCAAGCCAATGGGCAAGCCAGCCGGACACCCGCGCCATGGCAAAGAGCGGCGTAAAGAGATCGATCTCGATGCCCATCTTGTTGTAAATGATGCCTGAATAGAAATCGACGTTCGGGTAAATCCCCTTCCCCTTGAGTAACTCCCCTGCCGCTCGTTCGACCTCCAGCGCGACTTCATAGAGCGGCGAGCTCCCGCATTCTTTGAAGAGGCTCTGACAAAGACCCTGGAGCACGGTCGCGCGAGGATCTTTCACCTTGTACACGCGATGCCCGAAGCCCATGAGTTTCTTTTTGTTGCTCAGAGCGCCTTCGACATACGATTGCGCCTTGTCCGCTGTGCCGATGTCGTTGAGCATCACGATCACTTCTTCGTTCGCGCCCCCGTGGAGAGGGCCTTTGAGCGCCCCGATCGACGAGGCAACGACCGTATAGGGATCGGCCAACGTCGAGGCTGTCACCAGTCCTGTAAATGTGGAGGCGTTCATCGTGTGCTCGGCATGGAGGATGAGACAATCGTCGAAAATATCCGCCCACAACGGATGGGGCGCCGACTCGGTCAGCATATAGAAGAAATTCTCGCTGAATCCCAAGTCGTCCCGCGGGGGAATCGGCGCATCGCCGTGGCGCAACCTAGCCCAAGCCGCGACGATCGTGGGCAGCTTCGCGACAAGGCGCACAGCGCTCCAATAGTTATTCTCGATATCTTTCACGTTTCGGCCAGGATAAAACATGCCCAGCGCCGCCACCGCCGCTTGCAGTGCGTCCATGGGATGCCCCTGTTCAGGCAGGCATTTCATCAAGTCGATGATACGGAATTTGATGCGCCGATGATGGGTAACATCGTTGGTCCACCGTTGAAGCTCGCTCTGCGTCGGCAAGTGCCCAAAGAGCAACAGGTAGGCGGTTTCGAGATAGGATGACCGTCCACAGAGTTCTTCGACTCTGATCCCACGATATTCGAGAATGCCGCGTTGCCCGTCGACGTCGCTGATCGAAGACGTTGCGGCAGGAACACCGGCCAATCCTGGCATAAAGTCATGGGGCATAGTCGCACCTCTCCATGAAGTGGGATGATAGCGGTCGTCTTATTTCTTAGCCTATCACGAACGGGACAAAATGGCTGCGGTCATCCTTGAAATGAACCATCACGCTTGGCATACTACCGCTGCGACGATGAGGGACAGAATGCATGCGCCGGCACTCATCCATGGTTCCACGTATTATGCAATGCGAGCGGCCATCGGTGCGGGGTGTCTGCTCGCGTCGATCGTGTGGACGAGTGCGCCGCCGTTCGCCTTAGCCGATGAGGATCTCTTGGCGTTCGCCGTCGTCACCAAGCCGCCGAATGATAAGGCACGGGTTCCGGCGAAGGTGGCGATTGAGGGGAAAGTGGCGGATCTGACCCTGCTGGCCTCCGACCGGATACTGTCCAATCCAATCTGGAAAGCACTGGAGATCTGTCACGCAATGAAGCTGGAGGGGCAGAACGTGCCGGAGGGGTTCCGAGTCACCTCGGTGCGCGTCATCGATAGCGCCATGTTGCCGATGACGCTGCAGGGATTTGCCGGAGATTGCCTGCTGAGAAAAGCCTTGGACGTGGCCCCACTCGCAGACTAGTCTCTGCAGTCGGGACATTGAGTCGGCTCTTCCTCTGATTCAGCTTCTTGGAGAGTGAGGGGAAACAGGATTTGGCAGGTGCGGCAGGAACGGATTTCAAAATAGGCGACCCCCCTGTCGTCGATCTCGGTCGGGAGCAGGAGTTCGATCGGATCGTAGCCCAACATTCCACCGTCGCTGAACTTGACGAGGGCAATCCGGTCGTTGAAGACTTCGAAGGCCGCTTCTTGCCCTTTGCGATCCAGCAGATGGCCCAGGGCCACAACCGGCTGGCCTTTGCGTTTGATGCGGAGATCTTTCAGGGTATACTGAGACACTGCCGCGCAGGAATAGTGACCGGATGAGCTTGTTCCTGCTAAAGGCATAGACCGATCCTGCGAGACGAAGGACAGTAAGACCTAGCACAACATGAAAAAACTCGTCAAGGCAGACTAATCACCAAGGAGTTCCAATGCCCGACGTTACGATCTATCACAAACCCACCTGTTCCACCTGCCGCGAGGCAGTGCGG
>JAOUEB010000092.1 GCA_029858925.1 Nitrospira sp. | reverse complement strand
TATCGTCGAGTTTCAGCATGTGAAGCCTGGAAAGGGAGGCGCCTTCGTCCGCACGAAGTTGAAAAGTTACCTTTCGCGGAATGTGCTGGATCGAACATTCCGGTCCGGGGAACGCTTTGAAGAGCCTGATTTAGAAGAACGCAATATGCAGTTTCTCTATGCCACGGGCGAATCGTATACGTTCATGGACACGGAGTCCTACGAACAGCTCTCGTTCGACAAGGGCACGCTTGGAGACAACGCGGATCTCTTGAAAGAAAACATGGTCGTCAAGATCCTGGTCTATGAACACAGGCCGATTGATGTCGAGCTCCCTAATTTTATTGAATTGAAGGTCGTCGATGCAGAGCCCGGAGTGCGGGGCGACACTGCATCCGGCGGAAACAAGCCGGCTATCGTTGAAACGGGGGCTACGATCAAGGTCCCTCTTTATTTGGAAGTCGGCACCGTGATCAAGATCGACACACGCACTCGATCGTATGTGGAGCGGGTCCGGTGAGCGCACGCCGATCTGACAAGCCGAAGAAGAAGCCTCGCCCGATCATCCTGCCGACCATGTTGGGAAGATCCGGACAGGAGCAGGAGTCGTTGCTCACAGGAGGCCAAATCAAGCAGGTCCAAGACCTGATCGATCTGCTTCGCCGGAACAACTTGACCGAGTTGGAACTTGAACGGCAAGGAGTGCGCATTCGAGTCCGTTACGAGATCGGCTTCAAGTCCGTGACCGCTTCGGTGCAGGAATCTGCCCAGAATATTCCCCAGACAAGCGCGCATTCCGTTGTGACTTCCGGCCCTCCAGCGGAAGACATGACCGGCATGGTGACCATTACCTCTCCCATCGTCGGGACATTCTATCGGTCTCCGTCGCCGGATGCCGATCCCTATGTTGAAGAGGGCGATATGGTGAAAAAGGGACAGGTGTTGTGCATTGTCGAAGCGATGAAACTCATGAACGAAATCGAGTCCGAAACAGATGGCCGTATCGTCAAGATTCTGACCGAAAGCACCAAGCCCGTCGAGTACGGGCACGCGCTCTTCTTGATCGATCCCAACGCCGCCCAATAGACAGTCCTTGCCGACGGACCGGAGCCACGACGTGTTCAAGAAAGTTCTTGTTGCCAACCGCGGAGAGATTGCGCTGCGGGTGATCCGAGCCTGTAAGGAGCTTGGGATCAAGACCGTCGCCATCCATTCGGAGGCCGATGCCGCAGGCCTGCATGTGCGCGCTGCGGACGAGAAGGTGTGCGTGGGCCCGCCGGACGCGGCGCTGAGCTACCGCAATATTCCCAACGTCCTGAGCGCGGCGGAAATTACCGGCGTCGATGCCATCCATCCCGGCTACGGATTCTTGTCCGAGAACGCCCACTTCGCCGAAGTCTGCGAATCCATCGGCATCAAATTCATCGGTCCCACCTCCGAAAATATTGCCATGATGGGCGACAAGGCCAAGGCCCGTGAGGTCGTCTCCAAACGCGGGTTGCCGGTGACGCCGGGCAGTCTTGGCGAATTGCGGAGCGAGGATGAAGCGATGCAAGCCGCGCAGAAGATCGGCTTTCCCGTCATCATCAAAGCGACGGCCGGAGGCGGGGGGCGCGGCATGCGCGTCGTGAACAAGGCCGAAGATTTGGGTCGGGCGTTTCAGGCCGCCCAGGCTGAGGCCAAGTCTACCTTCGGCAACGAAAACGTCTACCTCGAACGCTATTTCCTGGAACCGCGCCACATCGAAGTCCAAATCATGGCCGATCATCAAGGTCATGTCGTTCATCTGGGCGAGCGCGACTGTTCGATTCAACGGCGGCACCAAAAGCTGGTTGAAGAAACTCCGTCCCCGGCCATCGATGAGAAGCTTCGCCGGGAGATCGGACGGGTCGCTGTGGAAGCCGTGAAGGCCGTGCACTACCGAAACGTCGGCACGGTGGAATTTTTGCTCGATAAAGAGCGGAATTTCTTTTTCATGGAAGTGAACACCCGCATCCAGGTCGAACATCCCATCACGGAAATGGTGACCGGCGTCGATTTGATCAAAGAGCAGATTCGCTTGGCGGCGGGTCATCCTCTCTCGATCCGGCAGCAGGATGTGGAGCTCAACGGCCACAGTATGGAATGCCGGATCAATGCGGAGGATCCTGAAAAATTTACGCCTTCGCCGGGCCTGATCACCAAGTACAGCGCTCCTGGAGGGTTCGGTGTTCGAGTCGATTCAGCCATGGAATCCGGCGCGACGGTCGTGCCGTACTACGATTCGATGATCGCAAAACTGATTACCCACGGGCGGGACCGACAGGAAGCCATGGCCCGCATGAGGCGCGCGCTCGATGAATTTGTGATCGAAGGGATCAAGACGACCATTCCGCTCCACCGCAGAATTTTCGACGATCCTGATTTCCAAAAGGGCCATGTTTCCACCGCGTTCCTGGAACGGTTGCTCGCCAGGTAGTTCCTAACCCGCATTATTCATGAGCACTTCTGCTGCAATCGTCCGACCCTGCGAGTCGAGACGCAGCCAATCCGCCGCTGCGATCTGCGTCGCTCGTATCTCGTGAAGCGTGAAGCGCAGGATGGAAAGAATGCGTCCACATCGTTGTTTGCGAGATACGAGATACGCTTCACGGGGAACAGGCTGTGGGGCGGTTTCGTCCCTCGGCATCGCTCGGGGTCGAGCCTGAGGGGGGCCGAAGGCTCGCCTGTGCTCGGGACCCTGCGCCTGTCGAAGGGGCCTCGAACCGTCATGAATAATGCGGGCTAAGGCACGTCTTTGTGTTCGCTGGCTGTGTTTTCCTGAACAGATCGTTTGCATGGATTCGGTTTCTTTCTGGATCGAGGCGGGGCGGCGTGCGTGACGCCGGTCCCGGTGTCATCAGGGTGATTCACACAGCACTTCTTGATAGAATGAGTTCATTGCTGGACTTTTTTAGGTTAAGGGTATGAAACGTCTGGGTATTATCCTTGGTGTAGCCGCCATCGGGCTGACCATCGGCGGCTACGTGTTTTTCAATGGAGAGCGCAAGGCGCCGGTCCGGTATCGGACAGCCGGCGTTGAGCGCGGCTCGGTGGTGTCGATCGTGAGCGCGACCGGAACAATCAATCCGGTGGTCTCCGTTCAAGTGGGCACACAAGTTTCAGGGATGATCAAGAGCCTCCATGCGGATTTCAATTCGCAGGTGAAAGCGGGCGACAAAGTGGCGGTCATCGATCCCGAGCCGTTCAAGGCCCGCCGCGATCAAGCCGCCGGGAATCTCGAAATGGCGCGGTCGAACGTGGCTCGATCCAGAGCGGACCTCGCGCAGCGGAAGCGCGAGTTTGACCGCGTGCAATCGCTGGTGGCGCAGGAATTTGTTTCGCAGAACGATGTCGATATTGCCCTCACGAATTATCAAAGTGCCGAGGCGCAACTCCGGGTCAGTGAGGCGCAGGTGAAGCAGACGGAGGCGGCATTGAATGCCGCCGAATTGGAATTGAAGTACACCGTGATCCGGTCGCCGGTCGATGGGGTCGTTGTCGCGCGCAACGTGGAAGTCGGCCAGACTGTGGCGTCCAGTTTTGCCACGCCGAATCTCTTTTTGATCGCGCTTGACCTCACGAAAATGCAGGTGGATACCAATGTAAGCGAATCGGATATCGGCGGCATGACCGAAGGCAAGGAAGCCACCTTTACCGTGGATGCCTATCCGGGAGCGCGGTTTGCGGGCGTCATTCGGCAGGTGCGGTTGGCGCCGATCAATGTGCAAAATGTCGTGACCTATAATGTGGTCGTGGCAGTCGATAACGAAGATCTTCGGCTCAAACCCGGTATGACCGCAAATGTCTCGATCATTGTGGCGCAGAAAGATCAGGTCTTGAAGGTGCCGAACGCCGCTCTGCGATTCAGCCCACCACAGGGTGAGCACTCTGATGGCGCAACCGGTGGAGGAAAACCGGCCAAGACCGATGTCGGCGGAAGCGGTTATTCCGGAGGCAGTTCCGGGGACGTCAGCGGACAGACAAGAAAGATCTGGAAGTTAGCGGCAAACGGCGAGCCGGAGTCATTCATGGTTCACACGGGAATTTCCGATGGGGTCTCGACGGAAGTGTTGGATGGTTCAGTTGCGGAAGGGGACATGGTGGTCGTGGGGATTGAGACGGCACGGGGAGATCGGCGATCCGGCGAGTTGCCGCCTGGCTTCGGCAGTGGACGTCGCCGGTAGTCTCCTGGCCGCTGGATGTAGTAGTTGTTGTGTTGGGCCATGAGCCCTTGGGCAAACCCGTGTGAAGCGTATCGCGCAAACCGGGTTTCGTATCTCGTGAAGCGTATCTCGCAAACAAAGATGCGACCCGCTCTTTTTCAGTCCTGCGCTTCACGCTTCACGAGATACGAGATACGATGAACGGAGCAGCGGGTCGGCGGTTGCAATAGAAGTGCTCATGAATAATGTGGGCTAGGATGAGAGGAATGACCCGCTGATGGCCGCGCTCATCCGTTGCGAAGACCTCTGGAAAATCTATCGGCTCGGAGACGTGGAGGTTCAGGCCCTTCGAGGGCTGGATCTGACGATCGAATCGGGTGAGTTTGTCGCGATCATGGGGTCGTCCGGTTCCGGAAAATCGACCCTCATGAACATTCTCGGTTGTTTGGACCAACCGACCAACGGTCGCTATTGGCTGAATGGCGTCGATGTCGCAGGGTTGCGGGCCGATCAGCTGGCCGATATCCGGAATCAACAGATCGGGTTCGTGTTTCAAAGCTTCAATCTGATCCCGCGCACCAGTGCGCTGGAAAACGCGCAATTGCCGCTGTTTTATCGGGGAGTGCCCTTGCGTGACCAACGGGCGCTGGCGACGGAGGCCCTTCGCCGCGTCGGGCTTCAAGGACGCGAAGGGCATTACCCCACACAACTTTCAGGAGGCCAGCAGCAGCGTGTCGCGATTGCGCGGGCATTGGTGGCCTCGCCCTCTCTGCTCTTAGCCGACGAGCCTACCGGCAACCTGGATACCGAGTCCAGCCGGGAGATCATGGCGATTCTCGATCAGTTGAACAAAGAACAGGGCATTACGATCATTCTCGTCACGCATGAAACAGATATTGCGGCGTATGCCGGGCGTGAAATAGTGATCAAGGACGGCCGTGTCTTGACCGATCGCCGCACTAAACCGGTTCTGCCATTGTCGCACTCGGAGGCCTGATGCCGGCGTTCGTGCTGCTGACCGTGCTGACGGCCATTCGGATTCTGAGCCGCAATCGGCTCCGAGCCGGACTGACCATGCTGGGGATCGTGATCGGGGTGGGCGCAGTGATCGCAATGGTGAGCATTGGGGAAGGGGCCAAGGCCGCGGTGGCCCAGCGAGTGGCCAGCATGGGCACCAACGTCATCATCGTGCTGCCCGGCTCCATGACAACCAGCGGGGTGCGAGGAGGGCAGGGAGGCGCGGTCACGTTGACGGTCGCGGACGGCATGGAACTCAAGAAACGCATCCCGCTGCTGCGCGACACCGGGTGGGCCAAGCGGGACGTCATGCAGATCGTCAACGGCAACAAGAACTGGAACGGGACGGTCAACGGCGTGTCGCCGAGCTATCTGACGATTCGAGACTGGTCGTTCAGCAGCGGGGGGCCGTTCACGCAGCAGGATGTGGACGCGGCCGCTCGTGTGGCGCTGGTCGGACAGACGGTGGCGGAGAATTTGTTCGACGCGGGGGAGGAACCGGTCGGGGCGGTCATCCGCATCAAGAACGTGCCGTTTCGAGTCATCGGCGTTCTGTCGCCCAAGGGGCAATCGAGCCAAGGGTCCGACCAAGACGACATTATTTTCATTCCATTCAGCACCGCGGAGCGCAAGGTCTTCGGCACACAGTTTTTGGGATCAGTCGGCGCCTTGTTCGCGTCGACGGAACGATTGGAGGACTTGGCGCCCGCAGCGTCCCAGATCCGCGACGTCATTCGCGCGCGGCATCGCTTGCAACCCGATCAAGAGGACGACTTTACGATCAGAACGCAGGTGGATATCGGCAAGGTTCAGGAAAGCACGAGCGAGACGCTGACGGTCATGTTGTTCGCCATCGCGTCCGTGTCGCTCCTCGTCGGCGGGATTGGCATTATGAACATTCTGCTGGTGTCGGTGA
>JAOUEB010000091.1 GCA_029858925.1 Nitrospira sp. | reverse complement strand
CTCAGGACGGAGGACCGTATGATCGATGAGACTCGGCAGATTCCATTCAGGCATCGCTCACGACGCTCCTTCTTGCTGGCCGTGCACTCTCTTGGTGGGGACAACCGACGTCTGCGAAGAACGGACACGTCTGGGCCGCTTCTGGTACTGCTCCACCGCCCTGTTATGCTCCACCAGCGTGGCGGAAAATTGATGGGTCCCGTTGTTCTTCGATACAAAATACAAATCTGAAGTCGTCATCGGATAGAGCGCGGCCCGAATCGAATCCGCCCCTGGATTGGCGATCGGCCCGGGAGGCAGGCCCGCCCACCGATAGGTGTTGTAGGGACTGGGATGGGAGAGATCTTTCTTCCGCAGATTGCCGTCGAAGTTCGGCAAGCCGTAGATCACGGTTGGATCGCTCTGGAGCGGGATTCTTTTCTTGAGACGATTATGAAACACGGATGCGATGTGAGGCCGTTCCTCTCCCGCGCCGGTCTCTTTCTCAATAACGGATGCCAAGGTCAACACTTGATGCGTCGTCATGCGCATCTCCTTCGCGCGAGCCTGCCACTCTGTTGTCAGAACGTATCTGAGCTGATCGACCATCGCTTTCACGATATCTTTTCCCGCTGTCGGGCGTGGAAACCGATACGTATCCGGATACAAATAGCCCTCCACGCTATCGGCTGAAATCCCCAAGGTCTTGACGAAGGATTGATCATGGGCCAACCGAACGAATTCGGTTCTATCCGTGATGCCATGTGCCGCAAAGACATCGGCGATTTGGCTGATGGTATAGCCCTCCGGAATCGTGACCGAATGGAGCACCACACGGCCTGCCATCAGCTTGGAGAGAATCTCGGTCGGAGGCATGGCTGCATTCAGTTCGTATTCGCCTGGGCGGATCTTTCGTTCAGCCTCCAGCCTTTTTCCCAACCACATAAATGAGGACCGGCTCTTGATTAACTGTTCCCGCTCAAGGATCTGTGCCACGCGCAGAAACGTCGTTCCTTCCGGAATCGCCACGATCTTGACTGGAGGCTGGGCGGATTCGGAGAGAACCGGAGATTCAATCCAGCGAATCGTCAGATACGCGGCCAGGCCGCCGAGCACGACGACGACGAGAGCCAGGATCAGCAGTACGCGTAGCTTCATACGAAGACCACTCTAGAGACTCCGATTCTTCATTCTGCGCGTTCTCAGCTCCTTCGTCCGCTGGATTGGTGGCTGCGGGCGCTTGTGCCGCCAGATAACTTTGCAACAGAATGGCGGCGGCTATCCGATCGATCACGCCTTTGCGTTTCTTCCGGCTGACGTCCGCGGCGATGAGCAGATCTTCCGCCGCTTTCGTCGTCATCCGTTCGTCCCAGAGGACGACCGGGACGGGCAACCCTGCTTCCAGCTTTACTATAAACACGCGCATCGCTTGGACGGCAGGCCCTTCGCGACCATCCAGCTGAAGCGGAAGTCCCAAAACCACCCGCTCTACGCTATGCGATGCAACCAGCGTGGCGATGTGGGCAATATCCCGGTCCAACGTGCGCCGTTCAAATGTTTCAAGCGGCTGCGCCGTCCAGCCCAATTCGTCGCTCAGCGCAACGCCGATCCGCTTGGTGCCATAATCGAGCGCGAGGATACGGCTAGCCATGATTCTACCGCCGGAAGGCGTCCTCGACCAGGGCAAAGACTTTTTCCAACGCCGCGTCGAGCTTGGCCGCATCTTTCCCGCCGGCCTGCGCCATTTCGGGACGGCCGCCGCCCGTGCCGCCGACCTCGGCCGCCATCGGCTTGATGAGATCGCCCGCCTTCAGTGTGCCGATCAAATCCTTCGTCACCACGACCAGCAACGAAACCTTGCCGTCCTGGGTCGCCGCTCCCAGCGCCACGACGCCGCTCTTCAACTTATCCCGCAGCTGATCCGCCAGCGCCCGCATCCCGTTCACATCCAGACCGTCCGTCCGCTGCACATGCACCGGCACTCCTGCGATGGTCTTTATGCTTGCCGCCGCCGCCGAGCCTCCGGCCATCTTGAGCTTCACCTCTTCCAATTCCCGTTCTTTGTCCTTGAGTTGGGCTATGAGCTTGCGGGTCTTGGCGACGAGTTCTGACTGCCCGACCTTCAAGAGGTCCGACAGCTCACGGACATCGGCGTCGAGCTTCTTCATGAGCGCATAGGCCCCGCTGCCTGTTTGGGCTTCGATCCGGCGCACCCCGGCCGCCACGCCTCCTTCGGATACGATGCGGAACAGCCCGATGTCTCCCGTGTGCCGACAGTGGGTGCCGCCGCAGAGTTCCTTGCTGAAGGACTCCACGCTCACGACACGCACCTGCTCGCCGTACTTGTCGCCAAAGAACGCCAACGCGCCGTTCGCCACCGCGTCCTGAATGCTCATCACCTCGGTGCGCACCGCTTCGTTCTTGCGAATTTCCCCGTTCACCGTCGATTCAATATCATCAATGTCGCGGGACGACAGCGGCCTGAAGTGGGCGAAGTCGAACCGAAGCCGATTCGGCCCGACCAGCGATCCATACTGTTTCACATGCGGGCCGAGCAAATCGCGCAAGGCCGCATGGACGAGATGCGTCGCCGTATGGTTGCGGGCGGCATCCAGGCGCGTGGCGGCAGTGACGGTCATCCGGAGTTGCTCACCTTCGCGAATGCAGCCCTTGCGGACAATCCCCTTATGAAGAATGAGCGTCGGCGCCGGCCTCGTCGTATTATCGATATCAAGCAGTCCTTCAGGGCCTGTCAACGTTCCGCGGTCTCCGACCTGCCCGCCGCCTTCGGCATAAAACGGCGTCACATCGAGCGCCACCTCGACCTCATCTCCTTCCACTGCTTCCTTCACCAACTGTTCGCCCTTGAGGATCGCAAGAAGAACGCTCTCGCTCTCTAATCGGTCGTACCCGACGAACTTCGTTGCGCCGACCCGCTTGGCCAGCTCCGACACCACCGGCCTGGCCATTTCCTGCTCGAACCCACCGGTCTTGCGCGCGCGCGTCCGCTGCTCCTCGATCGCCGCCTCGAACCCTGGCTCATCGACGGTCATCCCTTGTTCACGGCAGGCTTCCGTGATCAAGTCCATGGGAAAGCCGTAGGTGTCGTAGAGCTTAAACAGGTCAAGGCCTGCCAATATGGTTCGGCCGGTTGCCTGTGCCTTCTCGATCATGTCGTTCAAAATCGGCAATCCTTGATCCAGCGTGGCGATAAACCGTTCCTCCTCGCCCTTCGTGGCTTCGGCGATCGTGCCCGCAGCCGATCGTACTTCCGAATAGGCCCCGGCCATCTGCTCGACCACGGTCGCACTGAGTTCGTAGAGAAAGGGCTCGACGATGCCGAGCAGCCGGCCATGCCGCGCGGCACGGCGCAGAATGCGCCGCAGCACATAGCCACGGCCTTCGTTGGACGGCAGGATGCCGTCGGCCATCAGAAACACGATCGCGCGAAGATGATCGGCGATGACGCGCATTGAGCGATCCGCCTGGTCCTTGTTGCCGTACTGCGCGCCCGCCCGCCCGGCAATCGCCGCCAGCAACGGCGTGAACAGATCGCTGTCATAGTTACTATGGACGCCTTGCGCCACGGCGGAGAGCCGTTCGAGTCCCATCCCCGTGTCGATGCTCGGCCTCGGAAGCGGATGTAAGACGCCGTTCGCATCACGGTTGAATTGCATGAACACGAGGTTCCAAATCTCAATGACTCGGTCGCCCTCGCTATTCGGCCGATCGTCGCCCGGCACGGCCGGGCCCTGGTCGAAGTGGATCTCTGAACAGGGCCCGCAGGGGCCGGTATCCGCCATCTGCCAGAAGTTGTCTTTCTCGCCGCAACGGATGATGCGTGACGGCGGCGCCCCGATCTTCTTCCAGATCCGCTCAGCCTCGTCGTCCTCTCGAAAGATCGTCACCCACAGCCGCTCTTTCGACAGCCCGACCGTGCGCGTCAAAAATTCCCATCCGAATGCGATCGCATCGTCTTTGAAGTAATCGCCGAACGAAAAGTTGCCGAGCATCTCGAAGAACGTGTGGTGCCGCCTCGTGTACCCGACATTCTCTAGATCGTTGTGTTTGCCGCCGGCCCGCAGGCATTTTTGCACGGACACCGCCCGCTTGTAGGGGCGCGACTCTTCCCCGAGAAAGACCCGCTTGAATTGATTCATACCGGCGTTGGTGAACAAGAGTGTCGGGTCGGCCTGGGGGATCAAGGCCGAGCTCGGCACAGCCTGGTGGCCCTGCTGCTCGAAATACCGGATGAACGATTGTCTGAGCTCCTGTGCGCTATGTTTCATTGGTCCGATTCCCCATCCCTCACACGATCGCCGATCATACGATCGATAGTCTCTTCCTCGAAGCCTCGCTGACGCAGGAAACGAGCGGATTGAGCCGTCGTCATCCGCCTGCCGGTGCGCCGCATGGCGGACAATGCTTGCCGCGCCAGCGTGTCTTCGTCTAGATCGCGCAGCATCTCGCGGATCGCCTGACCGGCCACAGCTTCCGGGACACCCTTGACCTGCAACTCCGCTTCCAGCCGTTCCCGCCCCATTGGCTGTCTGGCAAGATGGGTTTCGATCCAGCGCTCAGCGTAGGCTCGGTCGTTGAGATACCGGAGCTCGGACAGCCGGACGATGGTTTCTTTGGCCTGAGCCGGCGATGCGCCCTTGCGGACAAGAAACTGTTCGACCTGGGCAGTCGTCCGATCCCAACGGGCGAGATAGCGAATCGCCAGAAGCATCCACTGGTCAGGCTTCGTCGATTCAGGCTGTTTACCGGTGCGCCCGCTTTTCATCTGATCGCGTCGCCGGTTTCTCGTCCTTCCCCTCGGCCTTCCCTTCAGCTTTCCCCTCGACCCGCTTTTCGCCGCGCCCAGGCACGCCCGCCAACTCACGAAGCTTCGCCTCGACCTCCTGCGCGACAGCGGCGTTCTGCTTCAGAAAATCCCGCGCCGCGTCGCGTCCCTGCCCGACCCGCTCGCCTTTATAGGAGTACCAGGCGCCGGACTTCTCAATGACGCGCTTATCGACCCCAAGATCGACCAGCTCGCCCGCCTTGGAGATGCCCTCGGCGAACATGATGTCGAACTCGGCCTGCCGGAAGGGCGGCGCCATCTTGTTCTTCACGACTTTGACGCGGACGCGGCTGCCCATCACATCCTGGCCCTCTTTAATGGATTCGATACGGCGAATGTCCAGCCGGACCGACGAATAAAACTTGAGCGCGTTGCCGCCGGTGGTCGTCTCCGGATTACCGAACATCACGCCAAGCTTCATGCGGATCTGGTTGATGAAGATCACCGTCGTGAGCGACTTTGCGATCGCCGCCGTGAGCTTCCGCAATGCTTGCGACATGAGCCGCGCATGCAAACCCATGTGCGCGTCGCCCATTTCCCCTTCGATCTCGGCCCGTGGCGTCAGCGCCGCCACCGAGTCCACGACGATCAGATCGATCGCTCCGCTGCGCACGAGCGTTTCGGCGATTTCCAATGCCTGCTCGCCCGTATCCGGCTGCGAGACCAACAGATCGTCGGCTTGCACCCCAAGCTTTTTTGCGTACGTCAGGTCCAACGCATGTTCCGCATCGATGAACGCCGCGACCCCGCCGGCTTTCTGTGCTTCGGCGATGCAATGGAGCGTCATGGTCGTCTTGCCGGAGGCCTCCGGGCCAAAAATCTCGATGACCCGCCCGCGCGGGAGCCCGCCGACACCGAGCGCGATATCGAGACCGAGCGACCCGGTCGAAATAGCCGGCACATCAACCTTCTCCTCGGCTCCTAGCTTCATGATCGCGCCCTTCCCATACTGCTTTTCAATCTGGGACAGGGCCAAGTCCAGCGCGCGTTTCTTATCGTCTTTTTCTGCCATTACGATCTCCTACCTTTAATGGGAATGAAGAGGGGCGATTATACCGAAGCAGGCAGGGGAAACCTAGCCCGCATTATTCACCACTCTTCTGCTGCAACCGTCCGACTCTGTGAGTCGAGACGCAGCCGATCGGCCTTGGTGCGGAGTAGAGTTGCGAGTTTCCAGTTTCGGGTTTCGTGTTGGCGGAAAGCACCTTCCGAAAACCCGCAACTCGAAGCCAGAAACCCGAAACTTATCTATGAAACATGCTGTACGGCAAACTGTTACGAATA
>JAOUEB010000090.1 GCA_029858925.1 Nitrospira sp. | reverse complement strand
GACCGTCCAGTCCGTGACCCGAACGTCCATGCCGGTCATTCGATTCAGCTCCGTGATGAGTCGCTTGTGCAGGGCGTCATAGGGAAAGGTTGCCGCCAGGCAGAGGACCACCAGGCAGAGTCCACCCGCCACCCACGCCACGATCTCTTTCCATTTAGCCGGCCAGTTCATCGTCATCACGATGCTCCGATGGCGACCCACTCCCGCACTGTCCAAGGATCGGCGCCGGGCGATTGAAACGTCACTTCCACAAGCAGCGCCTTCGGCAGCTTGTCGTTCGTCCGCCACTCGTCGGTCCACACCCGGCTCTGCCCGTCGAAATATCGCAGGTTGAATCCCTTCACACGATTCGCCAATTCCACCTGATCCAGCGATTCGTCGGTGAGACTGTAGCGGTTGCGCCGCACGAATCGAATCAATCGATCACGTTCACGGGTGTAGACGACTCGAACGGTCTCACTTTCCTTGGCAGCCAAGTTCCCCACGCCTTCGCTCATGGCGAGAATTGCCAGGGTATCGGCCGGCTGTCCCTCCTGGGTTCCGTTCACTCCCGTCCAGGGAAATGTCTTATCGAGCTGGCTGAGCGATACTTCTTCGGCCATGACGCGCAGGATCCTCCTGACGGTTTGCTCTCGCTCCGCCCGTTCACGACCGGCATCGATCGCCTGGGTCGTCGTCATGAGCGATCCAAAGACCATTGCTCCGATGGTGGCCAGTAGCGAGATGGCCACCAGTACCTCAATCAGCGTAAATCCCGTTTCAGGTTTAGAAGGTAAGGCCGGCAAATACATACGTGCTCACTTCCACGGTGTCTACAAATGCGCCTCTGGGCCATGAGACTTGGACGCGGACCTCCCGGATTAATTCGAGGGGGGTCGGCGATATGGTGCGCTTCCATTGATAGCCGACGCCCCGATCGGCAGCTTGGGCTGGTGGCTGGGATCCGAGCGGTACATTCGAAAACATTCCGCTGGTTTCTCCGACGGGATAGACGCCCGCCAGCTCCGTCTCGATCAATTTTTCTTGCGCCAGCAACGTGGCGGCGGTCAGTTCGCCGGCTCTCGCGTGCAGATCGAGGTCGAAATTTCTGAGGCCGAGAAGGATCGGAAGCGCGATGGCCAGCAGGGCGATGGCGAGCATCACTTCGAGCAGCGTGAATCCGCTCTCACATGTCGCCGGAGTCTGGGAATGTCGGGTCATGTCCATCCGTGATGTCCCCGGCCGGCGACTCGTTGCGGCGATCATGTGCCGGTAGGCCGCAGCAACGTCCTCACTCGGTCCGGAATCGGCTTATTGCGAAACGGGTCGATCCGCTCTTCGCTGGTTCGAATCGCCCCCGTGAAGGAATCCACGGTAAGCACCAGCAGATTGTTGTTCCGATCCGTGAGGAATACCATCACGGGATCGATGCGCCCATTCGGATAAAACGAGAGATCGGTTCGGCCGTAGGTGCGTTTGTCTTGCCCCACGGAGACTTCCGAAAACCGAATCGCCTCCGGAAGGGACCGTGGCGTTGTCCAGGCGGCATCGAGCGGGAGTTTCTCCTCCATGCCGTCCATGACCTTGACCCAGTAGGTCCCCTGATCGAGATCCAGGTACAGTTTCACAGGTTTTTGGCTGGTTGCGGCCAGTCCTTGGAGCGTACGCAGTGTGCCGATGAATTTTCGTCCGGTGGAACTCAAGTCTTCGCCGATGATGACCCGTGGGAGGACGATGACAAGGATACCGGCCAGAAGAAACAGGACGATGAGCATCTCGATCAATGTGAATCCCCGTGAAGAGAGTAAGTGGCGAGTGGCGAATGGCAAGTGGACGTGAGGCGTGAGGGGTGAGGGGCAAGTGGTAAGTGGCGAGTGGCGAGTGGACAGGGGACGTGAGACATCCGAATCGATTGACCAATGACGCATGACCATTGACCGTTCAATCCTTTTCCATGTTCCAGTTGGTGATATCCGCATTGACTCCTTCGCCGCCGACTTCGCCGTCGGTGCCCAGCGAGGTGATTTCATAGTCGCCCCGCTTGCTGGGACTCAGATACTTGTAGGAGTTTCCCCAGGGGTCTTCAGGGAGGTTCGGCAGGTACCCGCCGATTTTCCATTTTTTAGGAACCACACCGACGGAAGGTTTCTCGATAAGCGCTTTGAGCCCTTGTTCCGTCGAGGGGTAGACCCCGTTGTCCAGTTTATACAATTGCAGCGCGCCCTCGATGTTTCTGATCTGCACCTTGGCAGCCGTGCGTTTGGCATCATCCGTCCGGCCCATGATGCGGGGGACGACCAACGCCGCAAGAATGGCCAGAATCGCCACCACGACCATGATTTCAATGAACGTAAACCCGCGCTCTCGAAGGAGAATGGGCTGTCCTGTGGCCCGCATAGTCGCGACCTTGCTGTTTCGATTCATCGAGAACCTCCTACTCTATTCAATCATTGCCTGCAACCCTTGCCCATCACTTGGGAGGGTTATCGAACCATTTGTCCCATTTCAAAGATGGGCAACAGAATTGCGACGACAATAAAAAAGACGACGATGCCCATGGCGAGAATCATGACGGGCTCCAGCAGCGAGGTCAACCGGGTAATGACCCGTTCCACCTCACCGTCGTAAATCTGGCTGACACGGCGCAGCATCTCTTCCATATCGCCGCTCCGTTCACCCACGGCGATCATGTGTGTCACCAGCGCGGGAAATTCACCGCTCCGCTTCAGTGGGTCGGCGATGGTTTCGCCCTCGCGAATGTTTTGCCTGGCGCCCTCGACGGTTTCCTCAAGCACTCGATTGTTCATGACGCGCTTGGAGACATCCAATGCGTCCAGGAGTTGGACGCCGCTGGCCAGCATGGTCGCCAATGTGCCGGCCAACCGCGAGATCGATACCATGCGCGCGACATCTCCGATCAGCGGCAGGCGCAGCGTCAGGCGATCCGCGACCATCCGTCCCTTTTCTGTCTGGATGAAGCGGCGTATGAACAAGGTGCTGACGACCACGAGGCCGACGATCAATAGCCAATAATCCGCGAAGAATCGGCTGATTGACATCAAAACGACGGTCGGCCAGGGAAGCGCCTGTTTCATGCTGGTGAAGACCGCCGTAATTTTCGGCACGACGAAGGTCATCAGGAAGAACAGAACAGAGATTCCAACGAAAAGCATAAGGGCCGGATAGAGGGTGGCGTTGGTGACTTTATGCTTGAGCGCCAGTTGTTTTTCCAAAAACTCCGCCAGCCGGAACAGAATTTGATCCAGCGCGCCGCTGGCCTCGCCGGCCCGCACCATATGCACATAGATCGGAGAAAAGTCTTGTTCGTACGTTTCCAAGACGGCGCTCAGCGCCTTTCCTCCCCTGACTTGCTCTCGAATATCGGCGAGGAGCGTTTTGGTGGGTTTCTTTTCGGCTTGCTCGACCAGGACGCCGAGCGCTTCGACCAACGGAAGCCCGGCCACCAAGAGTGTCGCAAACTGTCTGGTCATCAAGGCGAGATCGTGCGCGGTGAGCGTCGCGGAACGGCTGATCCTGCGAGTGGCTCGGATGCGGGTTCCTTCCTGCTGCCGCGCCGCCGGCTGTCCTTGTTCCACGACGTCGGTCGGAAACACCCCTTCTTTCCGAAGCTTCAGGCGCGCGACCTTGACGTTTTCCGCGTCGACGATTCCGGCTGCAGACCCGCCGTCGTTCTTGTAACCTCGATATTGATACACCGGCATTGTCAACCCACTCCAGCCACGCCGTATGATTCACGGCTCTTCTACTGCATCACCGATGCGTCGCTGCTTTTCATCGCGCGTATCTCGTGAAGCGTATCTCGCAAACACGGATGAAATGTAATCTCTTTCCATCTTGCGCTTCACGCGTCACGAGATGCGCTTCACGCCTTCACATCAGACTTCAATCTCTTGCTGGGTAATCCGCATCACTTCTTCCATGGTGGTATGGCCTTGGATCACGCGTTCGGCGCCTTCTTGTTTGAGCGTCACCATGCCGTTGGCGATAGCGGCCTGCTTGATGGCCGACGAATCCGCTTTGGTCCCGATGAGGCGGCGGATTTCGTCGTCGAGTATCATCAGTTCAAAAATGCCGGTGCGCCCGCGATAGCCGGTCTGCGAACAGGCCGGGCAGCCTGCCCCGCGGTAGAGGGTCTGATTGGTTCCCGGCGGCAGGCCCAGACGGTCGAGCTCGTCCGCGCTCGCGTTGTAGGGCCGCTTGCAGTCCGAGCAGATCCTCCTCAGTAGCCGCTGGGCCAGCACGGCCACGACCGAGGAGGCGACGAGGAACGGCTCGATACCCATATCGATCAGACGGGTTGCGGCGCTGGCGGCGTCGTTCGTGTGCAGCGTGGAAAAGACGAGGTGCCCGGTGAGGGAGGCATGGATGGCGATCTCCGCCGTTTCCCGGTCGCGGATTTCTCCGATCATGATGACGTCGGGGTCTTGCCGGAGAATGGACCGCAATCCCGCGGCAAACGACAGGTTGATTTTCGGATTCACCTGCATCTGCCCGATCCCGAGCAGCTGATATTCGACCGGGTCCTCGACGGTGATGATGTTTTTATCCGGCGCATTGATGTGGCTCAACGCGGCGTAGAGGGTCGTGGTCTTTCCGCTGCCGGTCGGACCTGTGACGAGAAC
This sequence comes from Nitrospira sp., assembly GCA_029858925.1. GTDB lineage: Bacteria > Nitrospirota > Nitrospiria > Nitrospirales > Nitrospiraceae > Nitrospira_D. The sequence continues at coordinate 1,509 of JAOUEB010000090.1, read as the reverse complement.
GATGCCGTGCGCAAGCTGGATCAGCTGATGGATCGCCGAGAGCCGTTCCCCGGAGAAGCCCATCTCGGACAAGTTCAGCAATCGATTTTCTTTTTCCAACAACCGGAGCACGACCCGCTCGCCGTGAGACGTGGGCAGGACCGACACGCGGAGATCGACGTCTTTTCCCGAGGTGCGAATCGCGAACCGGCCGTCCTGCGGGAGCCGCTTCTCGGCGATATTCAAGCCGGCCATGATTTTCAGGCGCGCGATGATGCTGGCCTGCAGATGCTTCGGCGGGGTCAACACCGGATAGAGCACGCCGTCGATCCGGTACCGCACGACCAAGCCGCGCTCGAACGACTCGAAATGGATGTCGCTGGCCCGCTGCCGGACCGCTTGGAACAAGACCGAATTCACCAATCGAATGATCGGGGCCTCGTCGGTCGCGTCGAGCAGGTCCTGAGGCTCATCCAGCTCGTGGGCCAACTGATCGAGACTCTCGCTGGCGGCGATGTCCTCCATGACTTTTTCGGCGCCGGTCGGACTGGCGATCTCGTCGTAGGCGCGGTTTAAGCAGGCGAGCAGCGACACGCCGGTCGTCAGGACCGGTGTGATAGGTGTGCCGAGCAAGAGCCGGAGGTCGTCGAATGCGACGGTCTCCAGCGGGTCGCTCGATGCGACGAGGATGGTTCCATTCTCGTGACGGAGCGGGAGCACACGGTACCGCCGGCAAAATGCGATGGGGACCTTCTTGATCAGCTCATGATCGATCTGAGTGGATTCCAACTGCGGCGCCCAGGGCAATTCAAACTGTTGCGCCAGTCCTTCCAGGAGTTCTTCCTCGCGCAGCATATGCAGGCGCACCAGAACTTCCCCCAATCGGCCTCCCTTTTCACGCTGGTAAGCCAAGGCCTCATCGAGTTTAGCGCTCGGGAGGTTGAACGTGTCGCTGAGGATGCGTCCCAGCAAAGGCCTGCCGTAGCTCGAAGGGCCTTGGTCATGTGTCACAGATTCCGACACGTTCTGTTCCCCATAGTGTTGCGCTGAGACGAGCCCAACGATTGGGCCGTTATCCGATCAGGAGTTTCCTCGGAACGGCGATCCCATGCGATGTCGCCACGAACGGCCATGCATCATGCGGGTTAGCGCAGTTCGTAAGTGACGGTCGAGGGCTGGTTGTTTCGGACCATGTCGAGCTTCACGATCCGCTCGTTCTTCAATTGTTGGAGTAGGTTGAGCATCGTGCCGGGATCGCGGATATCGACGCCGTTGACCCGCTGCAAGATGTCCCCGGTTTGAACGCCGATCCTCTCATAGAAACTCGCCGGCGCCATGTAGTCGATGCGAAATCCGTTCACGGCGCCATTGACCATATGCGGTACTGCTCTGGCTTGTGTCATGAGCTTCGGCAGATCGTTCATGGCCAGCTCGACTTCCCGCCGGTCAATTACTTTTCGAAGGGGAGCGCCCGGCGCTTGAGAGGAGGAGGTTGAAGAGGATGCAGTGGCGCTGTTGCCGTGGATCGCC
>JAOUEB010000089.1 GCA_029858925.1 Nitrospira sp. | reverse complement strand
CCGAGGCGTATCCCAGTTCTCGACCGCCGAATTTGCCCAATCCTAGAATGGTAAAGGGGCAGGGTTTCTTATTTGCCAAACGGGGAGGGCCGTAGAGCTGGTTCAATTTGGCCTGGCAGTCTTTCAAGCTCCGATCCGCGATCACTTCAGCCAGCTGAGTGAGCGCACCTGAAAAGTCGGCCAGCGCGACACCCGGCTCCACGATGTGCTTCATGTCGATGCGAAACAGCTCGCGGTCCTTAAACGTGTTCAAGGCTGTCTTGCGCGCTTCGGGGGTCCTGGCTTGGCCCACGAACCGATCGAGCTCTTTGCGAAGTGAGGCCCGAGGCTTGGTCAACGGGGCCTTGCGATAGTCCTGAAGGAGGGGCAACAGATTTGTGTGTTGCCGGCGCAGAAAGTCTTCCCAGAGGAAGTCGCTGGTGCCAAGCAAGCGGGCCAGGAGCGGGAAGGTCTTCTTGTCGCTGAGCAACGCGAGGGCCTGTTGTTGGGCCTTGCCCTTCGTCTCTTGGACGATCAGATCGAGAAACTGGTCGAAGGCTTCGAGGGCCTTGGTTGGGTCCGGCGCCCAGGTCAAGGCATGGGTGAACTGCTTGATGAGCACTGCCGTCAAGCGCAACTGTTGTTGATCGGCTGGGTCAGTCAGCTTCTGGCCGAAGCGATTGCGGACGGAAAAGCGGTCGTGCAGTTTTTCGTTCTCAATCTCGATTTGCGCTTTGGAGATATAGACATTGCGCATCGCAAGCGCGTTGGCGAACGCGTAGAGAAAAGCCGGGGTATCGTCGGATCGGATATCCATGATCGTGTCTGTCGGCGACTGGCTGTTGTCGAAGGTGATCTGCACGGGATGGAGCAGGCCGCTGAAGGCCCCTCGGCCCCGGCCGAGCTGTTCGACCAGCCGCCGATTCACCGCATGGCGGGCTTCTTCGAACCGATTCGCGTCGAGCAGGCCGATGAGAGAGTGAAGTTCCTGCGTGAACCGTTCTCGTTCGGCCGGGCCGAACGAGGCGCCGCGAACCGGTTGGACGCGGAAGATATCGACGATTTTCTTGCGACTTAATCCGGGCCGTATCTTTGGACGGCGGCGAGGGCTCTCGCCGTAAGAGGCCGTGGCCGGTTTCACCGGCGCGGCGTCGGAGAACGTATAGATGTGACCTTCTTCGATATTCAGCTCGAAGGCGGACAGGAGGCCGCAGATAGTGGCGAACTCGGCGAAATAGTCATAGGCGACGATGGTCACATCAACATAGCCACCCTGCTGTTCGGTGATGGCGAGTTCGCAGAGATGAGTCGGTGTCAATTGGGCTGCCAGGTGGATATGCCGTGCGATGGTTGCCGGATCGACTCGCCGAAAATATTCCTGATCCATCCGGCTGACGAAGTCATGCAGAATGTCGGGCGGGATATCCTGGCAGAGAGGCGTAACGATCTTGAGGATCTGTTCACGGTCGCTCATGGTCTCGCAGTATACTCCAATGCCGTTCATTGTGTGAGAGGGAGCGCGCCGGTATAATGCCGCGTCCCGCGCAGATGGCGTGAAACGTGAGGCGTGAAGCGTGAAACAAAAGCCTGAGAAGACCCGCAGATCACGGGCGTTGCCAGGGGGGCAGGCGCCGGCCTCACGAAGGGCGCCGGTCGGGCCGGACCCGACGCCTGTCTTGTTGGCTGAAGAGCGGAAGCCCGAGCAGATCCGAGCCATTCTATCGGCCTATGGATTGAGGAATATCGAGCTGGCCGATCGCAACCTTGGCGCGATGGCCGGAGAACCGCATGAGCGGCGCCAGTTGGCCGAGATCCTGCCGCAGCTGTTGGATGCCGTGGCGCGGACGGCCGATCCCGATCAAGCCCTCAATCATTGGGAGCGGCTCCTCTCGAATGTGAGCCGGTCGTCATTTTTAGATTATCTGCGCAGTTCTCCTCGCATGCTGGATGTGCTTGCCGTGATCTTTGGCAACAGCGATTCCCTGGCTGTCACCGTGATTCGCGATCCCATGCTGGTCTATTGGCTGGCGGAGGAAGGCGTGCTGACCAAGCCGCCGACCCGTATCGGGATCGAACAGCCGTTGCGTCGGCAATTGGCCCGCCTCACGGTCACAGACATGAAGTTGGACGTCCTGCGACGCTACCAGCGACGCGAGATGTTGCGGATCGGCGTGCGCGATCTGCTGCGGCTGGCCTCGGTGCCGGAGACCACGGCGGCGCTGTCGGATTTGGCGAGCCTCCTGATTCAGGCCGCCTATGAAATCGTCGATACGGGGGTGCGGCAACAGTATGGTGTGCCGATGCACAAGACGAAGCAGGGACGCTGGGTGGAAACTGGCTTTGCCGTGATGGGGATGGGGAAGCTGGGCGGCCATGAACTGAACTACAGTTCCGATGTCGATCTGATCTATGTGTATGCCGCGCACGACGGCGAGACCAAAGCGCCGCGTGACAAGCAGGCGGTGCATCCCGGCGTGCTTGGTATTTCTACCGAGGAGTACTTTGAGATCCTTTCGCGTGAACTCACGAAAGCGCTGACGGAACAGACGAGGGAGGGCTACGTCTTTCGGGTGGACCTGCGCCTGCGGGCCGAAGGCGCCATCGGGCAGTTGGCTCGTTCACTGGACGATTACGCCCGGTACTATCGGACGCGAGGCGTGGTGTGGGAGCGGTTGGCGCTGCTCAAGGCTTGGCCGGTAGCCGGTTCAATGGATGTCGGCCGGGCGTTTCTCAAGCTGGTGAAGCCCTTCATCTTCGGTGGGCCGAAGGAGAGGATGGATCTCCAAGGCGCGTTCGGCATTGTGCGGGACGTGCGGGGCGTGAAGGACATGATCGATGCGAAGATGACCGACCGAGGCCATGAGCGGCGCAACGTGAAACTCGGAGTCGGCGGCATCAGAGAGATCGAATTTCTGGTGCAGACGGTTCAGGTGATCGCGGGCAGGAAGATCGCAGGGCTGCTCGACCGCAGTACGTTGGGGTCGTTGGACCGGTTTGTGCGCTACAAGCTGATCTCCCAACAAGAACGGGATGATCTGGTGGCGGCCTATCTCTTTTTGCGCGATGCCGAGCACAAGCTGCAGATGGTCCACGATCTCCAGACCCATGTGCTGCCGGATGGGGCGGAGGAGTTGGAACGCTGTGCCGTTCGCGGAGGCTACGAGGGGAGCGACCGAACCGCCGCCGTGAAGAAATTTCTGGCCGATCACGCGACCCATACGGCCGTCGTGCATCGGGTGTTTCGGTCGCTGTTCTACGAGCCGAACATGTCGCCGGTGTTCAAGGCGGCGTTGCGGGCGATGGGGGTAAAAGAGTAGGGCTGATCGCGGTGAGAGTGGACGAGAAACACGAAGGCCCCGGCGGTTTCCCGCCGGGGCCTTCATTTCCGACTCCGAGCTATAGGCTATAAGCCATAGGCTCGTTGTCTTTTGTTAGTACATCCCCTCCATGCCGCCGCCGTGGCTGTGTCCGCCTGGGCCGCCGGCCGATTCTTTCTTCTCTTCAGGGATTTCGGTGATCATGACTTCGGTGGTGAGCATCAAGAACGCCATGGGGCACGGGGTGTGGTTGCTTTGTTTTTAGTGTGAAAATGGCTATTGGGAGGGGGGCAGACACGATCTTCTCTTCTTCATGGATTTCAGGTTTGTGGTCAGCAAAGCGATCCGTGAGAACGGTGTGGTGATCGGCTCCAGAGGGGCGAGCCTGCCCACCGTAGGCTTGTCGTAGCAGCGAATCCGCGATTGTAGTAGAAACGTTCATGAGTAATGCAGGCTAGACCGCTTGACCCACTCGCTGTTCGTTTTGGATGACGACGGTAGGATTCGAGCTTGGGGTTGGGATGGGTAGCCCCTTGTCCCTCAGAAGGTCCAGATGCTCTTCCATCCCCCAGCGGGCCTGGTAGAGGCAGTCCTCGATGGAGTGGCCGATTCCGGTGAACCCCTCAAGGTCGGGAGAGTAAAATCCAAAAAAGGTGGGATCGTCCGTCGCTTCGATGACGAGCGAGTACTTGAGATTGATCACGTTACCCCTCCCGATGTTTGATCCCAGCCGCTCTTAGGATGGCGTGACAGGTTCCTGTCGGCACTTCCTTCGAACCGTGATAATCAATCCGCACGAGCCGTTCTATCCCCAGCTTGCCATAATAACGAATGGACCCCTTTTCCTTGATGAGGGTAAATCCATTGTGCTCCAACAGCCTTACCAACTCAGAGAACTTCACGCATGGCCTTGCTGCGAGATTGGGTGATGACTTGCAACGGTTTGGAGCGGCTCGGCGATGGGTTACATTATCTTCCCGGCCTCACAGCCTGTCAACTCGAGTGAAAGAGGGGATGGACCGGGAATCGGGCAAACCTTCCATTGTGGATGGAGGGGTTGGTCGGGCAGGTCGTTCGCGCACTGGACGACGTATTGATAAGGTTTCGTCGGGCCGGAAAACACGAAGGCCCCGGCGGTTTCCCGCCGGGGCCTTCATTTCCGACTCCGAGCTATAGGCTATAAGCCATAGGCTCTTTGTCTTTTGTTAGTACATCCCCTCCATGCCGCCGCCGTGGCTGTGTCCGCCTGGGCCGCCGGCCGATTCTTTCTTCTCTTCAGGGATTTCGGTGATCATGACTTCGGTGGTGAGCATTAACCCCGCCACGCTGGCCGCGTTCTGCAATGCGCAACGCGAAACCTTGGTCGGATCGATGATACCGGCCTTGATCATGTCTACGTATTCGTCGGTCGCCGCATTGTAGCCGGAGTTGACGTTCTTGTCTTCGCGCACCTTGCCGACCACGACGGAGGCTTCGCCGCCTGCATTGGCGACGATCTGCCGGATCGGTTCTTCGAGCGAGCGGCGGACGATATCCAAGCCGACTTTCTGTTCGGCCGGAACGTCCTTGATGCCATCAAGGGCCTTGATGCAACGGAGGTAGGCGGTGCCGCCGCCAGGGACGATACCCTCTTCCACCGCTGCCTTGGTGGCGTGGAGGGCGTCTTCCACGCGGGCTTTCTTTTCTTTCATTTCAGTCTCGGTCGCGGCGCCGACATTGATGACGGCCACTCCGCCGACGATCTTCGCAAGCCTCTCCTGCAGCTTCTCGCGGTCGTAGTCCGAGGTCGTCTCCTCGACCTGGGTCTTGATCTGCTTGACGCGGCCCTCGATCTTCTTCGGATCGCCGTAGCCTTCCACGATCGTCGTGTTGTCCTTGTCGATCGTGATGCGCTTGGCGCGGCCGAGGTCGGTCAACTTGACGTTCTCCAGCTTGATGCCGATATCTTCCGAGATCACCTGGCCGCCGGTGAGGATCGCGATATCCTCCAGCATGGCCTTCCGGCGATCGCCGAATCCCGGAGCCTTCACGGCCGCCACGTTCAGCGTGCCGCGCAGCTTGTTGACGACCAGCGTCGCGAGCGCTTCGCCTTCGACTTCTTCCGCGAGGATCACCAGCGGTTTGCCCATCTTGGCGACCTGCTCGAGGAGCGGGAGCAGATCCTTCATGCTGCTGATTTTCTTTTCGTTGATCAGGATGAGCGGTTCTTCAAGGGAACATTCCATCCGTTCGGCGTTGGTGACGAAGTACGGAGAGATGTATCCGCGATCGAACTGCATGCCCTCGACGACATCGAGCGAGGTGGTCATCGACTTGGCTTCTTCGACCGTGATCACCCCGTCCTTGCCGACCTTTTCCATGGCTTCCGCAATCAGATCGCCGATGGTCTTGTCGTTGTTGGCTGAGATCGTCCCGACTTGCGAGATCTCGGTCTTGTTTTGACAGGGCTTGCTGAGCTTCTTGAGCTCGGCGATGACGGCTTCGACGCCTTTGTCGATTCCGCGCTTGATTTCCATCGGGTTCGCGCCGGCGGTGATATTTTTGACACCTTCGCGATAAATGGCCTGGGCCAGCACCGTGGCGGTCGTGGTGCCGTCGCCCGCGATGTCGCTGGTTTTGCTGGCGACTTCACGGACCAGCTGGGCGCCCATGTTTTCATAGGGATTCTTGAGCTCGACTTCCTTGGCCACCGTGACGCCGTCCTTGGTAATCGTCGGCGCGCCGAACTTCTTGTCGAGAATCGCATTCCGGCCCTTCGGGCCGAGCGTCGCTTTCACGGCGTCTGCGAGCTGGTTCACCCCTCTCAGGATGGCCGCGCGCGCTGTGTCACCGTACATGAGTTGCTTTGCCATATG
>JAOUEB010000088.1 GCA_029858925.1 Nitrospira sp. | reverse complement strand
TTGGGCAAACCGCAGTCGGGTGTTGCAAATGGGAAAGCGGGAGTGGGTTCGAATACTCTTAGCCCGCATTATTCATGACGGTTCGTCGCGAAATCGAGGAGTCGCGTCGCGAGAGCGGCGAGCCTGCCCGCCGAAGGCTTGTCGCAGCAGCGAATCCGCGATTGCAGCAGAAGCGTTCATGAATAATGCGGGTTAGGGAATCGGCATACGGATCTCTGTTCTCGTATCCGAGTCCCGGTGTCGAAGAGTCAATATGCGGTGGGGCTGCTTGCCCGTCACCTCAATCCATTTGCATCCGGTGTGGATGTCCCCATACCTCGGGAATTTGTGACTCCACAGTGTCGCGTCGATGCTCATGCTGGTCTATTGAAACCCCTGAAGAGTACCAACCAGCGTGCATTCAACCTTCTCTGCTTGACTCCCATCAAATCTCTGTGATTAGGTCCGCAGCACAATGATGCTGATTCGTATGATTGCTCAATATGTTGCGCTGATCGTGATTCTGCTTTCTCTCGGCTGCCAGAAAGACAGCGAGTCTGTCGTTTCGATCGCGCTGCATCCCACCAATGCGAACATTCTCTATGTCGCCACCAACGACGCGGTTTATAAGTCCCGTGATGCCGGTGCCTCGTGGGAACGGTTTCCGAGTTTCAGCGCGCGCCGGGTGACGACGCTGGCGATCGATCCACAACTCCCGGCGACGGTCTACGCCGGCACGATGGGGGATGCGGTCTACAAGAGTCCGGATGGCGGACAACATTGGCTGCCGCACAACGTCGGCTTGAAAGAACATGTGTCGTTCGTCAATCAGTTCGTGTTTCATCCGGCGTTGAGCGAGAAGATCTATGCGGCGACGACCGTCGGTGTCTACTACACGAAGGACGCGGGCCGCGAATGGGTCGAGCGGATGAACGGCATGAAAGAGGTGCACATCGTGACGTCGATCGGAATCGATCCCAAGAATCCGGCAATTCTCTATGGAGGCACCACCGGCGGAATCTATCGGTCCGATGATGGAGCGATGAATTGGAAAAAGATCAACAACGGGCTGATTCCGGAGAGCGAGCTGATGGCGGCGATGGCGCTGGGCGTGAACGCGATCGAGATCGACCGCGTGAATTCCGACATCGTCTATGCCGGGACCACGAAGGGGCTGTTTCGCACGGGGAACAAAGGGGAGCAGTGGGAGCGGATCGGGCTGTCGCTTCCCGATCCGTTTGTCAGCAGCCTTGTGATTCATCCGACGGAGCCGTCACGGCTGTATGTTGGCGGCCCCGGCGGTGTTTGGAAAAGCCTGGACAGCGGAAAGAGCTGGCAGACGGTGAATCACGGCCTCGACACGCTGAACGTCAGAGCACTGGCGATGGCGCCCGGCAATCCTCAAACGCTCTACACCGGCACAAACGGAAGCGGGCTCTACCGTTCCACCGACGCCGGCGCCACCTGGGCGCCGGTCCCACTGAAAATGGCTCAACCGCCGACTCCAAACTAATATCGCGTATCTCGCGCGCGAACGACACTTCACGAGGAACGTTTCACGAGTCGCTTAGTAGCCCGGCTTCGCCCCGCCGCCATGCTGATACCGTCCGCTGTAGGACAGCATTTGATCGGCCAAGGCTTTCCATTCGTCGGCGGTCATAAGATCTTTCATCTTGAAGCGCAGACTGAGAATCTTCGCGGACCTTCCCATCCGTTGCTGGGCCGATTCGTTGAGAATCTTGGAGAACTCATCCGGCGTCGTCGTATAGCTGGCGTTCAACGCATAGAGTTGCCGATGGTAGGCGCGCTCTTGCTCACGAGCAGCTTTGAGTTCGGTGATAATGTCGGCGACAAACCCGTTGACCAGTTTCGCCTTGTCGGGATCTTTCACCGTCCGGTCAATCAACGCGGCCATGTCTTGCTGGCCCTTCTGCCAGTATGCATCGCTGTTTCCGGTCCCCATCATGCCATGGTGGTGATGGGATGAGCAGCCGGCCAGAACGGCCGTTAGTAGGAGCACGCCAAGCAATCCGCTGTAGATTCGATTCATACCTTCCTCCATTGTGAAGAGTTGTCACGTACCTTCTTGATACCGTATTATTCAGTCGAATGTCATGTCAGATATCGCGCAGTCCCCTTCAGATCAACTCCACGTCCTCAAGGACGAATTGCGCTCTCACCTGGAAACATTTTACGCCCGGCTAAAATTAGCCCCGCCGTACGAAAGCGTGGAGAAGGCGATTCGGGCCTTGACGACGGCGGTGCATGCTCTGCCCAAGGCAGAACAAACCCGGCTCATGTCCGATCCCGCCGCGCGCTGGGAGCAGTTCAGACTGGCCTTTCACACCTCGGGTCTTGCCAAGAAGCATCGCGGGATCATTGCCGGTCTGGCGCGCAACCGATCCGCGCTGGATCTGCCCTCAGAATACGACCACTTCCTGACCTTGTTTACCTCGTAGCTGCTACGGAGTCTTGGCAGGGCGATCCTTCGAGCGCTTCGCGCAGTTCGTCATAGACTTTCGTCAGGCGGCTGTTTTCTAGTCGATAGGATATGACCACCGTTACAAGTCCCGCGGCCAACACGAGCGCGGCTCCGACAGTGAGGCCTGCGCCTAGAAGGGCGCCTTGCAACGAGGCGAATCCCCCGTCTTTCGTATAGATCACGATGAATGCCAGCGACCCGATCGACACCAGCGCAAACCAGATGAGCGTGAGGAGAGCGGAGGACCAGGGAATGCGTTTGATGCAGAGCGCTCCCAAAACTTGATCGTCGGTCGAAAGATAAATGAGGCCCTTGATCGGCCAGGCCGTGCGAAAACCGGTTGAAAACAGCGCATACTGGGGGCGAATCGCAATCTGGGACAGTTCCGGGTAGAACCGGGCCACGCCATGCGGAAGCATCAGCACGCCGTCGGCGGTAAACCGCTCACGCAGAGTTGCGGCGGTACTCGATGTCCACAGGTCTTGAGTTCTCGCCACGCTGCATCCATAGCGAACGGCGTCCGGCGTAAGCTGGACGAAATAGAGCCAATCGCCCAGGATCAGCCCGATAAACAACGCACTCGCAAACAATCCGGCTAGTATCATCGCGCGTACCTATCCCACAGGGGCCGGGCGTGAATCAAGCGGGTACGGGCTCTGATCCTTCATCCACCACCGAATCGTGAGGTCAAGATTTTGTTGACTCATGGAAGTGACTTGGCTAGAGTAGGCCCCGCTTACGGTTCCGGCGGGTCTCGCTTGCCATTCTACGATTTCCCGGCTGGAGATTTTCGCACGCATTGATTTTGCCTGCTGCAATCCCTCTATCGGTTGTAGGCAGGGCGCAAGTTGTCTGAGTTTTGGAGGACACGATGGATCAAGACAAAATCGAGCGTGTGTACACATCCTACGCGGGCTTCTACGATCGGGTTTTCGGCAAGGTGTTCCACGAAGGCCGGGAATCGGCTATTCGCAACTTGGATGTGCAGCCGGACGAACACATTCTCGAAGTCGGCGTGGGGACCGGGCTCGCGCTTCCAATGTATCCCCGCCATTGCCGCATTGTCGGGATCGATCTGTCCGAAGGCATGCTGGCCAAAGCCAAGGAAAAAGCAGAAGCCCACCGCCTTGACCACGTCCAGCTTCATCGGATGGACGCGGGAGCCATGGAATTCCAGGATGACAGCTTCGACACGGTGGTTGCGGCTTATGTGGTAACGGCAGTCCCCGACTATCGAAAGGTCGTCAACGAAATGATCCGTGTCTGCCGTCCCGGCGGCCGTATCATCATGCTGAACCACTTCAGCAATGGAAACAAAGTGATTGCGGCGGTTGAGAAGGTGCTTTCTCCCCTCACCAAACACTTGGGTTGGCGAACCGATCTGTCGCTCGGTACCGTCTTAGAAGGGACGTCCTTGCATGTTGCCCGCAACCAAAAGGTCAATCCCCTTCGGCTGTGGGCTTTAGTGGAATGTGTGAACAGAAAGAACGGTCACGGTTTTGTGAATGGCAACAGCGCAGCGCACGGCACTCCAGAGCATCCCAGTGGCAACGGCACAACAGCCTACTCAAATGGCAACGGCAGCGGCCGCTATTCCCACGAGCCTGTAAGCTAGCGACCAACCCTCGATTCCCTCTTCTTTTCACTGTAGTTTCAGCCGGCCATCTTGGGCAACCCAGTTTTCCCATTCGTGGCCTGGAATAATGGTTGTGCCGACAAGACAGTTGCCGGCGAATCGTTGCGTGATTCGGTCGGCAAGAGTCTCCAGAATACGGGAGATCTGCCGATCCTGCGTGCCAAGGACTTGCAGCATCAGGCCGAAGCCGCGTCCATCCAGCGGGCCATAGGCCATCACATGCACCATGTTCGTTCGGCTCGCAATGGCATCGCTCGAAGGAATAAGATCCCCCTCCCACTGGACAGCCGGATGAACTACAGAGATCCGCTTCGTGGCTCTCCAGGAGCAGGGCGTGCCAGCCTCGTCCAACTTGTCAAGCAGCCATTGCACCGTGGGACCATCGGTTGTCTGTCCTTGAAACGTCCAGCGGGCCAGTTCACCAATGGGGGAGGAACTGAGAATCGGCGCGGACACTTCTTCCAGCTGTGCTTCTTCACAGACGATATACAATTCTCCCTGCGGATCGAACCAGAACCTGAAGCGGCCCGCGTTGCATTCGGCCTGAATAATGTCCAGCGAGGAGCAGTCTGCCCCTTCCTGTTCAAACAACGAAAAGTCCGTTACGCCGGTCATCAGTAGTTTGGCCATTCGAATCAGTCCGCGCACTTGATAACGAATGGTCACCGACACCGTGGTGCCTGCCGGCACTTCACGCCCCGATTCCTCATCGAACAGACGGCGCTTGGACATCTGGACATCGGTCACATAGCCGGAGCGGAATCCACCCGTATGGGCGATCAGCCAACGGAGGTCTTCAACGGTCTTGATCGTGTGTCGCATGGGGCAATTGTAGCTCAAGGTGGGCGGAACGGCCAGGGCTCGGACGGGGCCTAGGACTTTTTCGATCTTGTGCCTGGCAATCGGCCGGTCACAGTGCCAAGTGCGGCTCCGCTGGCAGCAACGATCAATATGAATGTCCCATATTGCTTGCTGAACGCCTCACCGGCTGCATATTCTGCTCGATAACCCTGTTGAACGTTCTTTCCTCCGCTGCCGGCCATCGCTCCGATCAGGGCTCCACCGATACCGACAATTCCAAAATACAGGATGAGAGACCAGAGTAATCCCATGGCAATTCGCTTCATAACGATCCCTCCTTTACATTCAGCGCGTGAGGCACTCACCGCTCGCGACGGTCAGATGGGTCATGGTCGGCACCCACACAACTGTACCACCACATCTGATTCCGTAAAGCGCGATTTCATCAGGAGAAACAATGGGCTGCGAGGTGGCAGAGGGCCTCTCCATGGATCAGAAGGTGGTACCATGGATGCCAGGCCAGGTTGTAAGAGACTTGTCTAGCACACAGTACAAGTCGCTCAAAAGGAGTGGTCAGAGTGGAAGCGAGAGGAGATGGACTCAGGAATTGCGGCGGCCAGCTATCCGGTTGACATGATCTTTGGCCTGAGTCAGCGTCATGCCCAGCTGCTGCCGCGCGGCGACCACTGCATCGATCGTTTTGCCGGTTTGAGCCAGGTTGGCCAGCCCTTCTTCGGCGCTATCGGAGATCTCAATCTTGACCAATTCTTGAATCCGCTTCGCATCACGCAGCGCCTGCTCTTTGGATGCGTAGGAGCTGATGGTTACCGGCAAGGCACGATCCTTAAGCACGAGAGACATGGACCAGCGTTTGCTTCGCCGGTTGGCCGGCAATAATTCCTCATTACGTTCGTAGGTGAGGAGCACCAGCAGTTTGGTTACGTCATCGAAGCGGCATCGGTCGGTGACGATCCTGGTCAGCCCCTTGCTAGTGACGGTGATCTCACGACGCAGAGGATCGACGACGAGGCGTCTCACTTGAAGCAGGTATCCGCTGAAGCCGAAAAGCAGTACCCCCAACGTCCCGCCAATGATCTTGCCCAGATCGCGCACTTCGCCGACAAGGTTGTCGATGGCCAAGGTGCCCATGCCGACCGCGCCGCATAAGAGGGCATAGCGCAGCCATTCACTGTTGTCCGAAAAGACCAGCGGCTCGGAGGGGTTTCTGTTGGCGACGATTTGCTCCATCTTCATGACGGCACGGCATACGAAGTGCTCATGGCAGGATAGATGGGCAGGCGCTCGGCGTACAGTAGTTTAGCAAATCACGCTCAGAACCACTCGGCACATG
>JAOUEB010000087.1 GCA_029858925.1 Nitrospira sp. | reverse complement strand
AGAGCGGATCGGAGTTAAGCCGTCTCTCCCTCATGACCCAATCGCCAGAGAGCTGTCGGAGTCTTTTTAGTATTCTGTCATCGATACATCCAGGCCCGTGTCAGCGGCAGTTCGGTCGGGCCAGCGGCTTCTTGTCGGCTGGCAAGCACCTGGTAGACGTTCATCCATCCCTGAGTGAAGCCAAGAGAGGTGCCGGCTAGATAGGCGCGCCAGATCCGCAGCGTCTTTTCGCCGACCAGTGCCCGCGCGTGGTCCAACCGCTCTTCCAGCCGACAGGACCAGTGCGCAAGGGTACGGGCATAGTGCGGCCTGAGACTTTCGACATCGTAGACCTCGAAGTTTTGCGCAGCCATTTCCCGAATGACCAGATGGAGATGCGGCAGTTCGCTGTTGGGAAAGACGTACTGGTCCATAAATTCACTGACGCCGGAGCCGACCGTACGATTGTCAGTATCAGACGACGTGAACCCGTGGTTCAGAAACAGTCCCCGCTCGCGCAGGAGACGCCGCACAGCGCCGAAATAAACAGGTAGGTTATGCAGGCCGACATGCTCAAACATGCCGATGCTCGATACCTTGTCGAACGAAGCCGCGCCGAACCGTTCGGGTGCGTCGCGGTAGTCGAGCAGCAAAGCCTCGACTCGATTGTCCAGCCCTGCTTCAGCGATGCGTCGCTTTGTGTAGGCGAGCTGGTTGTCCGACAACGTGATGCCGACGGCATGCACACCGTAATGGTTCGCGGCATGCAGGATGAGCCCGCCCCAGCCGCAGCCAACGTCGAGTAATCGCTCGCCTTCCCGCAGGCGCAACTTGCGACATATGTGATCGAGTTTGGCGACTTGTGCGGTATCGATTGTTTCCTCTCCGGTCTGAAAATAGGCGCATGAATAGACCATGCGCTCGTCAAGCCACAATCTGTAAAACTCGTCTCCCACGTCATAGTGATAGGTAATGTCGGTACGATCTTGTTGCGGTGTGTGCCGGGCCATTGAGGCGGGAATGCGGGCGGTCACCGGGGAACCACCGATATCGGCCAGTCGCTCGGTGCTCGTAATGGCGGTCATTATATTGCCGTCGATATCGATCTGGCCGTCAACGAAGGCTTTGCCGAGCGCTCCGAGCGTCGGCTGGGCCAGAATGGGCAACAGGTTGGGATCGCGTATCGCCATCACGACGCGTGGTTGCTGGCCGAAACTCAGGCGAGAACCATCAGGGAGGACGAGATCGAAGGGCTGGCCGCCGTTCTCGCGCACTGTTTCAGCCAGCCGGTGAATTTCGTGGATGACCGCGTCGCTGACGACCTTGTAGGCAGCCTCTGATGACAGACCTCCATGAGACATCATGACCTCCGTTGGGCTGCAATCAGGAATGTGTGCCCATGTGCCTAGCCTGTCCACGTGGATACGCTACTGAACACATGGGATCTTCTTCTGAATTCGGTTCAAACGAACGCGTTACGCTCAACGACTATCGAGTAGAACCGATATGCGTCTTGGAGTCGTTTTGTCCTGCCTGACGCGTCACAATGCGCATATCAGTGAGCGCATGCTTCACACAGGTAGAGCGAAGAGTATGCCAAACGAAACCACTAGAGAAGTCATGTGGTTAGAAATGTGCAATGAGAAGGAGAGGGCAGTGTTCTGCGGTAGAACTCCTCATTTGGATGAACATTCACTGGGGAATATTGCGCCAACGTGACCGGCCGATCACGTTGGCGTTCAATTCACGGAAGGATGATGGCGTGCTCGGGGTAGCCGAGCTCTCTAAGCGTGGATTCCAGAGTATCCACCATCGGCGGAGGGCCACAGAGAAAAATACAGGTACTGGGATCGGGAGGAGGAAGGTGTCGGCGCAGCACGTCGGCCGTCACGCGCCCGATTCCTTCCGGCCATCCGGGAGGCGGCTGTTCCAGAACATGATGGCAATGGAAGTTCGGGTGCTCCCTCGCGGTCCGGTTCCATTCTTCCCTCAAAATAATGTCAGCCTCGGTCTTATTGGCAAAGAGGAGAAATAGCTCTGCATCAATCCGCTTCATGAGAATCCAGCGGATGATGGAGATCATCGGGGTGATGCCGGTGCCTCCTGCTACGAATCCCACTCGCTTGGCCATTCCATCCACCCAATGGCCACCCTGGTTCGGCCCGCTCATCAGCACCGTATCGCCGATCCGCTGATCGTGCAGGTACTTCGAGACGATGCCGGTGTCATAGCGTTTCACGGTAAGGTCGAACGATCCCGTTGCGCCGGGCAGCGACGAAGGTGTATACGCCCGCTTTACCGCTTTACCGTCGATCGTGGCATGGACGTAGAGAAAGTCTCCCGGCAGCATGTCCAGCGTCGCATCTGCAGGCAGTTCGAATCGGAAGGTCTTGGTATCGTGGGTGTCGGCCTCGATGCCCGTCAGCTTGTACGGACTTGGCATTTTGGTCTTGATGCGGGTGGCGGCGTCCATAATCAAAATTTCATCATACGAGGTCGTAGCGGCTGATGCAACGGCAAGCCTCTGCCAATCTGAAATGCGTCTGACGCGGGGTCGTAGTTCCAACGAGCAATGAGGCCGAGCGGCGGCTGTCCGGAATCGGTCCTGATGCAACGCCTGGTGATCGATCGGGAAGATGCCCGGCCGCAGACGATTGCGCAAGTCAGGGTCTTTCTGGGCGGGGCTACGGAGATCGCCTTCCGGGTCCCCCAAGGGGGAACGGTCTTCGTGCATCGAGCGGGGGCTCACGCGGGTTGGCTATGCCTCACACGGCCGGATCGGCAAGGGCATCCTGCTCCGTTATCTCGCGCGCCTCACGGGGCTCTCACGCCAGCAAGTGACCCGGCTGGGGCGGCGGTACCGCCAGGAGGGCCCGCTGTCGACCCGGCATGGTGCGCCCCAGCACGGCTTTCGCCGCCGCTTCACCGCCACGGACGTGGCGCTCCTGGCCGACAGGGATGCGCTGCATAGTCCCGTGTCTGGCCCGGCGACCAAGTGTCTGCGGTCATCCAATAATCCTCAGGTGTGGTCAGTGAATTCTCCCCTCCCTCTCACTGAAGGAGGAGGGAGATGAGCCTTGACGAGGCGAGAGAGTCGACGATCATGCGCGCCCAGGTAGACCAATCTGGGGAGGTGCGCATGGTGAATCAGGAGCGGTGGGCGGAGATCCGAGGGTTGTTTTACGAGGCGCGGGGGACCGGTGCGGATCTGCTCTGGCGGATCAAGCAGAATCTGTGGCTGCCCGCCGACCAGCGGCTTCCCGACGGGTCGTATCTGAGCCGCATCTATCCCACCCCGACGGATCAACGGCAGCGCCGAGACGGCGTCACCGCCCGCGTCATCGAGTACCGGCTGGAGGGCGTCCCGGGCGCGGAGCCGCTCCACCGCCTCCTGACGACGATCCTGGATCCCGGCGCGGCGCCGGCAGCGGCGGTGGCCGCGCTGGACCACAAACGCTGGGAGATCGAGACTGCCTTCGACGAACTCAAGACGCACTTACGCGGGGCCCGGATCGTCTTGCGGAGCAAGACCCCGGACTTGGTCATGCAGGAGTTCTATGGCGCTACTGCTAGCGCACTTCGCCGTCCGCGGCCGCATGCACGAAGCGGCCTTGAAGGGGAAGGAAGATTCCGATCGACTCTCGTTTCTCTACGGGGTCCGTGTGGTGCGGCGGAAACTCGCACAGGGCGGGGCTATTCCCCCCTCAGGACCGGCTCGCCTTTCATGAGGCGGTGCTCCGTGAGATCCTGGATGAGCGTGTTGTCTCGAGTCGATCCCGATGCATCCCACAGGGTGTGAAGCGCAAAATGAGCAGCTACCCGCTGCGGCCACGCACGCGTGGACGGACGGGGCGGCGGCAGCCAGTGGCCCTTCATGTCAGGATTATACAGTGAACAGTATTGGGGCTAGGATCATGAAACCGGTGTGCGCGCAGCCCTTTGAGTCATGAACGAGATAGCATGATGAACATCCCAGATGAATCCGGCAGGATTGAGCTGCAATGAGTGATGCCAAGGCCAGGTGCTGTCGGTACGTTGGGCCTCGTCGAGGGACTTACTGGACGGGGCGGGAAGCCGGTTTCAAGATAACAATGTTTTGTGCAATGGCTTTGATGACTCGTTCGGTCCGTCCGTCGGACGGAATCACGCGGATTTGCGCGGTTAATTCAATGGTGTCACCGTTTCCAGGCAGCGTGGTCGCCGCCACAAAGCAACTTCCTAAAGTTTCGACCGGAAACGTGCCTGAGTCATCTCCTAATTCAAACTGTGCGACGCCATACAGGAGGGTACATTGCTTTGACCGGAACGATGGTAACGGTGGAAAGGTGCGCATGCTCCGTACTTGCCCTACGACAGTCACTGACTGCATGTGATGCGACGCATGATCCTTCTGCAGTTGCCCAATGGTGAGCTGTTCCGCAGCCGGGGAAGGTTCTGCCAAGCAGAAGCTTAGAAGGGAGACGACCCACAGAAGGGAGCGGTTCCGGAGCAGGGGATTCATTGATTGACCCTACCGTGAGAGGAGATCGGCGTCAAGAACGTAACGTAATGTCGGAGAGGCTTCTGCCTGCATGACCCCTGATGGATTATCGAGAAATCGAGGAGCCTGGTCGTGAAGCCGGCACGGGAGTGCCGAAGGACTCGATGTGTACTTGTTGTAGTATGTCGAAAGCCCCGATGGTGTGTTTCTGCTATAATCCCGCTCCACTGTGAGACTGTCGCATGAAGCCTAGCTTGTCCCAACCCGGCATTCTTGCCGCCCCGTTGCCTGTCGGACGCTCGCTGACATTTCGGATGGTACCCGGCGCCGATGTGTCTGTGGCCGTGAAGAGATTTGGCAAGGGTTTCTCGACGAGCTGGGGAGTCATGGGCGTGGGGGAACCGCTTGTGTGCGTTCTCGGTCGGAAGATCCCCGGACTGCGCGCGTTCCCTGAGCTTGCGGCGCCGGCATCGGCGCATGTGAAGCGGAGTGCCCAGGAGAGCTTCGATCTGCCGGCGTTCATGGTGCGCCGCTCGATGCCGTGGGCAACCGCCCAGGAGCAGGGACTGGAGTTCATCGCCTATGTCGAGTCGCTGGACCGGTTCGAACGCGTTCTGCGACGCATGGCCGGCCTAGACGACGGCATCGTCGATGGTCTGTTCACCTTCTCCAGGCCCCTCACTGGCGGCTACTACTGGTGCCCGCCCGTGACCAGAGGCCGGCTCAATCTTTCGTATCTCGGTCTCTGACTGAACCATGCAATCGATGGATGGAAAACTTGTCATTTCCGATGTCAGCGGCCCGTTTCGTGAGCCGCGGGAACCGGTCTTTTCATACGACTACTCGATTCAGCGCTCGACCTGGTCCACGCCGCATGGCGTGCGCGTGAAGGTGTCGATCCCGGATGAGCTTGACGTGCTGAAAGCGCGGCTTTTGGGTTCAGCCACGGGATCTCCAGGCCAGCAGTTGATAAGCAGCAAGATCCTTTCACGAACGATTGCTGATTGGAAGGTCCGTATCGCCGAGGCGGAAGGGATGCTGGCGGAACGGCGCGATGTGATGCTGTCGCCTTTTGTCGGCCCGTTGGCCAACTTGTTTCTGAAACTCGAAGGGCTGTTTGAGGCAGAGCAGGCCGCCATCCGAGAAGAAATACGAAAGCGGGTGGGGATTTAGCTGGCCGCTATCGGCACGCTCTCTCAATGAGAGACGAACGCTTGCGGGTCGGGATCGGCTTTTCGACGTCTCTCTAGACTCGCAAGTACCTGGCGGGCGGCTGCAACCTTGTGTTCAACGGCCTGCGTCAGCCATCGCTGAGCTTCTTCTCTATCCTTTTTCACTCCGCGTCCAAATGCGTACATGACCCCAAGCACGTACATCGCTTGTCCGTTGCCAGCCTCGGCCAGGCGCCGGAGACCGTCAGAGGCTTTCCTGTACCAATGCAGGGACTCCGGCGCCTGCGGCCCGCTTTGCTGAGCGTAGAAGCGGCCAAGGCGATACTGGGCAAAGGCATTACCATTTTCGGCTAAACGGATGTCGGGATTCGGACTTGATGGAGGCGCTTTGGCCTCCTGGCTTGTTGCTGATGTGTTTTCTCGGAGGGGCGCCACCGTAGGAACCGCGGAGTCCCTCACAGGACTAGAGGGCTTGGCTATCGATGCCCGGTCGGTGCTGGGCTGCGTCGCCGGCCGATCGGTATCCGG
The DNA here is from genome assembly GCA_029858925.1 of Nitrospira sp. Taxonomy (GTDB): domain Bacteria; phylum Nitrospirota; class Nitrospiria; order Nitrospirales; family Nitrospiraceae; genus Nitrospira_D. Next base: position 125 of record JAOUEB010000087.1, on the reverse strand, counting down.
CCGTTTCGCCACCGGCGCCTGGCTGTACTTGGGATCGGTGCTGGGCTGTCCTGTGGGTCGATCGGTACTCAGCCGGTTTGCCACTGGCGCCTGGCTGTACTTGGGATCGGTGCTGGGCTGTGTCG
>JAOUEB010000086.1 GCA_029858925.1 Nitrospira sp. | reverse complement strand
TGCCGAAGGCGACTACAACCGCGCGGCGCGAGTCATTGCCGGCTGGCTCAGGGACTCCAAATTCAGCGATGGCCGCGGACACCCGACTCCCCTGCCGTTAGAAGGCAAGCGAGGATCGTTTGCGGCGCTGGTCAAACTCTATAGCGGAGATATCCCTGTCCGCGCCATGCTGGATGAGTTGCTCCATGTGGGAGCTGTCGAACGGCTCAAGGATGGACGCATTTGTCTACGGGCTCGCGGCTATATTCCCCAGAAAAGCACCCCCGAGAAGCTCCATATTCTTGGCTCCGATACCGCAGACCTGATTGCCACCATCGACCATAACGTGTATGTCGCACCCCACAAACCTCGATTCCAACGCAAAGTGATGTACGACAATATTCCCATCGAAGCGGCACGGGAGTTTCGCGCCATCGCCGCGGCACAGGGCCAGGAATTGCTCGAAGCCATGGACCGGTGGCTGGCGAGCCGCGACCGTGACGTCAATCCGACGAGTAGAGGATCGGGCCGAGTCCGAACAGGGCTGGGCATCTATCATTTCGAGGATCACGTGGAGGCCGAACCCGTGAAGTCGAAGAAGGGGAAAAAGCACCAATGACCCCCTCCCTTTTCAGACAGTGTCTCGGCCTTGCCGGTCTGTTTCTCGCAGTGGCGTCCTGCGGCCCCGTCCCCCAAGCGGGCGGCGGCATCGGCGGAACAGGCTCGGTTGCCACCGTCTCGTCAGGTCCCGTGACCAAATTCGGCAGTGTCTTCGTGTCGGGAACGGAATATGACAATTCCCGCACGATCTACTGTATCGATGACGATCCCTGTAGTTCCGAAAACAAACTCAAACTCGGCATGGTCATCCTCGTTAACGGCACTGTGACCGAGAACTATTCGACCGGCCAACCCGTCACGCGCGTTGCCGACACCATCATCTTCGAAGAATCGGTCGAGGGGGTCGTGCAATCCGTTGCGGAAGACGGATTGAGTCTGATCGTCCTTGGACAAGTCGTCCACCTGGATCAAAAAACCATTATCGACTCCAGCATCCCGCAGCAGTCCATCGCCGAACTTCGCCCCGGTGAGGATCACATCGAGGTCAGCGGCTTCGTCGTGGAAGACGGCCACATTCTGGCCACCCTGATCATGATGCAAACCGGAACTCTCCACTACGAAGTGCAAGGGACTATCAAGAATCACAACGCCACAGCCCACACCTTCGAGATCGGCGCGCTTGAGGTCCACTATTCATCAACCACCGATATCAGCCAAATGCCGCCAACCTCTCGGACATGGGATGGGCTAGTCGTGCACGTCCGGGGCGAGCAATGGAGTCAGGGAGGCCCCGGCCCATATAGCGCACAATTAACCGCGACACGCGTGACCTCGCTCGGACTCGGCGTCGACAACAGCGAGGAGGCGCAGGTGGAGGGATTTATCCTTCAGGTCAATGCGCCTGGGGATTTCATCGTGAACAATCTTCGCATTCAAACCACCCCTTCCACAGTCTTTGAAGGAGGCGCCATCAGCGACCTGATCTTTGACACGCATGTGATCGTCCATGGCAGGCTGGCAAGCGGCATCCTTCAGGCAGAACAGATTTCATTCGAAGGCAATTTTGAACTCGAGTCCAATGTCACCGCGATTGACAGTGCGACAAGGTCATTGACCCTGGCGGGCCTTTCCGGCATGGCGGTTCACATCGACAATCACACGGCAATCGACGGAAAGGGCGACCTGCGCACATTCGAGGGAATCACTATCGGCGATCATCTCAAAATTCATGGACGCGCCAGCGGCGCAGGCCTGCTGGCCACGGAACTTGAACGGAGCGACCCCACCTCAGAAGTGAAAGTGAAGGGACCGCTACGGTCGGTATCGGCTCCAATGTTGATCATCGGCGGCGCCACGATCAACACCTCCCAAATTCCCAACGACAGATTCATCGGAATTGATGGAACGGTTATTGGAAGTTCATCGTTCTTCCAGAGCCTTGCAACCGGACGCAAAGTCTCCTTGAGAGGCACATGGACCGGCAGTGCCGTCACGTGGACAAGTGCGCGCCTCAGAACCTAGCGTGCATAATTTAAACCGCGTGCCGTCTCGGGCAGTACGGTCTGAATCAACGGGCCACCGGCGTCCCATAGTACGTGTCCACCATCACCCCGATTTCCTTCAGCATCGGAGTGGGAAGCGTCCCGCCGGCACAGACTATCACGGCGTCGTTCTTCAGTTCGATCTCGCTGCCTTCATGGATCAACGTGACTGTGTGCGCCCTGATCTCCTTCACGTTCGCGTGCAGATACACCTTGAGCGTGTTTTTCTCGACACCTGATTGTAGCTGCTGACGGTTCTTGTCTTTGGGACGGGTGAGAATTTCGTCTCCCCGGCAGGAGATGGTGACCGTTGTGCCTCGTTCAGCCGCGATGGCCAGGGCCGCTTCAGCCGCGCTGTCGCCGCCTCCCACCACCAATACGTGCATGCCCCGATACTGCTCCGCGTCGATCAACCGATAGACGACTTTCGCTTGTTCCTCTCCAGGCACTCCAAGTTTGCGCGGCGTGCCGCGTCGTCCGATGGCCAGCAACACGTTGGCGGCCTGGTACTCCGCTCTGGGTGTTTTCACAGTGAAGATCTTGCCGACTTTTTTCAACGAGTCCATCCGCTCCATGAAATTGACTGTGAGGCCTGTTTGTTTGACGACCCGGTTCCAGAACTGAAGCAGTTCTTCTTTGCTGATCTCGTGTTTATTCACTTGCCCGATGATCGGCAACTTCATGGGAGCGGTCATGGCGAGCTTCCGCCTGGGATAATGGTAGACAGACCCGCCGAGGCCGTCTTCTTGTTCCAGCGTCACAAACCGAAGCTTCGCTTCCTTGGCCGCCAATGACGCAGCCAGTCCAGCCGGACCGGCGCCGACGATCACCACATCCAGATGCCCGGCTCCAGCCCGGTTTTTCTTGATGCTCTCTATTGCCCGTGCGCCCTGCTCAACCCCCTTGCGGATCAAACCCATTCCGCCCAACTCACCGGCGATGTAGATGCCGGAGACGTTGGTTTCGAAGGTCGGCTTGACTTGAGGGATATCGATCCCGCGCTTTTCCGTCCCGAACACGAGGGTGATCGCCTCAAACGGGCACGCGGCTGCGCAGGCGCCATGACCAATGCAGTGATCCGGCTGGACAAGCATCGCTTTTCCCCTGACGATCCCGAGCGCATGTTCAGGACAGGCTTTGACACAGGCGCTTGAGCCGAGACACTTGTTGGGATCGATCACGGGATGCAGGGTGAGTGGCTCGGGGATACTCGCCTGAACCGTCTCAGCCAAGCGGGCGCGATAGTGGGTTTCCTTCTTGCGATGGCGGCGGAAATAGAAGATCAGGGCCAAAAGGAACGGCAGCACGTACAACAGCATAACGAGTGACGTGTACGACATGTGCTCTCACTCCTGGTACAGACTTTCACGAACTTGCACGCGCTGCTGGCAGGCGGGCTCGACCGTGACGCGACATTCCCAAAGCCGAATCGTCATCACCCCCGCCTCAGAAATCCCAACGAAGCCCCAAGAAAAAGAATTGCCTCGTCGTCGAGTCCTTTTGCGTCGAGCTCCGCGTCAACGTTTTCTCAAGCCCGCCTGAAGCCTCGATGGTCCACTGGTCCAGGAATCGATAATTCATGCGGATTGTTGGCGTCGCTCGATACAACTCCACATCGAAACTATCCATCTGGTGATAGAGCAGCAGGAACCCGTCGACTTGTAATTTCGGCCCAAGGCGAGCCAGCGAGTTGAGGGTGAGTGATTGCGCCTTATACGCCTGACTCGTGATATAGCTGGCATTGGCCACCATGGTCATATTCTCGAACGGAAAGTTCGAGCCGATGACTTGCCCCGTGTACGTCCAGATGTTTCCCGTCCCGGGCAGCGCTTGCAACGAGCAGGGCGCATCGCTCGTGGCATTCGGATTGAGGAACAGCGTATTGGTGCCGGGCAAGATCACCAAACAGTTCGTCGCCCCGGTGCCGGAAATGCGATTGAGGCGAACGTCTCCTCCAACCTGCCAGTCTTTGCTCACCGCATGGAGTACCCCTGCAAGAAAGAGGTCGCTGGTCGCCGTCACGGCCTTCGCCTGTTCCCGCAAGAGGCTTTCGTTCGTCCCGTTAATCGTCTGGAAAGTGGCGTTCGGAGTCCCAAAGAGGGCATTCGTGGTCTGCAGATAGGGCGTCCTGCGATGATCAAGCATCACGGTATACGTGGTCTTCTCGGTCACCCAGGTACCATTGAGCATGGCAACATTGAGCACGTTGTAAGACACATCGTAGTCGATCAAGCTGAACGCGTTCATCCCGTTGGACGCATAGCGGATTTCCGTCCCCACTGCCCGGCGGTCGACGATGCCGTTGACCATCTGGTTGATGACGTACAGATTGCCGTTCCAGGCCTGCCCGATCGGACCAATATCCGCATTTACCCCGTAGAAGTAGCGATTGAAGTCGGTCCGAAAATTCCGGGGATCATCCGGCACATAATTGGAACTCAAGCTGAATTGCCGCGGCTGGCCGCCGATGATATTGAGGTTCAAGAGTTGAGGCACGGCCACGTACCGCAACCAGGCTCCGTCGAACCGGAAATCCAGCACGCCCCCCGTATTTCCCGGTTGTCGACCGACCCGGATAAAATATGAATCCTGACTCGCATGCTCAAAGTAGAGCGCCCTCAGGCGGCTGATATCGCGCCGCAAATCCGTCGTGGCCAGGAAATCATGGGACTGCGTGCCGCGCACCACGAACTTGTTGTCATACTCGTCCTTCCGGTATCGCCCGGTAACATCAAACGCTCCTTGCAACAAAGACTGGTCCTGGTTGTCTCGGCTCGTGGTGATATTGGCCACGTTGTCTGTCGTTGTCGTCTGGGAGTAGCCGCCATAGTAGTACGTATAGGCACTTCCATAGACCCGCATTTCATCTATCTTCCTAGGCGCTCTGCCGGGTTTCGCCTGAACTTGCTGCTTCATCAGCTCCTGCAGTTCCGCCAGACGCTGTCGCACCCTCACCGCCTCTTCTCCTTGTGGATACAGCTTGAGGTAGAACTCATATTCCGCTTGTGCTTTCTCATATTCCTTGTTTCGTTGCCTGGCGACTCCGACCCACTCCTGAGCTACCTGCGATTGCTTATTCGGCGGGAGATTCAGAACGGCATTGAAGATCTGCCGCGCCTGATCATGTTCTCCAACGTTCAGCGCCTTTCGGCCCAGTTTCATCAATTCCTCGGCATAGGTCTCGACATTCATCCCGGGAGTCAGCGGCGGAATTGCGAAAGTCTGCTTCGGCCCCGGTGCCTCTGAAGGCGGCGGCGATGGACGTTCCTCCACTTGGGGAATCGAGGGAGGAAGCACCGGCTGCTCCCGTTTGACCGCAATGACGATCCGGCTGCTGCTTCTGATATCCCGCTGGCTCACACGAAATCTCACCGGTTTGGCAAATTGGATTGAGAGACCGTTGGTCCCTTGGTCGGGAAACGTGACGGTAAACTTTGGGACCAAGTCGCTGGGAGGCGACGTCGCCAATTCTCGTGGAAATCGGAGTGCGCGGTTCAGGTCCGGAAAATCCAGGAAGATTCGGATGAGATCGCCTTGCTGAGCGGGGGTATGCCGCAAATACAGCGCGCGCGCATTGAACACAATATGAATCTCCGCCTCTGTCGTGGTCTCGACAATCTCGATGCGGTCAAGAACTTGGGCCACTGCCGGTGCCGACATGACAAGACTGCTGGTTATGACAACTCCACACAGCAAGATCGCCCATATCGCAGAGCGCAGTTCTCTTCTTCTACTTTCAGTCAACGCAAACCCCTAGTGTGGCATTCAACTTTGGTTAGGCTGGGTTAATGGTCCCAGAAGCAAACGGTAGGGCAGCAGCATCCATACATCCCGTCGAGAAAGATCTATCCCTCTTCAACTCGCTCGAATGACTTCTGACCTCCGACCGATCATGGGCTTGGCATCTATTTGCTGAAAGTTCTGGTGGTATGACAGCCCGACGCGTCACAGGATAGGGTGGTCGTCGGATGACCGTTCGGTTTACCCTGAGCGATAGTTCCGTTGTGACAAGTGAGACAGGTACCTGGCACTACGCCGGTGTGGCTGAACTGCGCATCTAAAAAGGTTGTCGTCGATCTGTGGCACAGTTCGCAGGCCTGTGTTGTTGGGAGATGGTTCGCCGGTTTGCCCCGCGCCGTCGTCCCGTTGTGGCAGGTCGCGCAGCCGCTCACGATCCCCGTGTGGTTGAACGTCGCCCCCGTAAACGTCGTTGTCGACCGGTGACAGGTCTCGCAGGCTTGCG
>JAOUEB010000085.1 GCA_029858925.1 Nitrospira sp. | reverse complement strand
CCGCCACTGCCGCCAGCCTTGATCAATACGTCATTGATGTCGGCCGTGATGGGTATTGGGCAACGATCCACGTCTTGCAGGGTGGTACGCCGGCTGATGTGCGCACATACATCAAGAGTTTTAACCCGGTTGGCGCATTGCTGGTGGGCGCGATTCCCGCGCCATGGTACGAGATCGATGGCGATCAATTCCCCTGCGATCTTTACTATATGGATCTGAACGGCACGTGGACAGACCCGGACGGTAACGGCAAGTTCAATTCGCATACCGGGCATCTTCAACCGGAAATTTGGGTAGGACGAGTGTGGTCGCCCACCGGAAACGGCAATGACGCTGCACTCATCAACGACTATTTCGCACGCAACCACAAGTTCCGGCTCGGTCAATTGGGGCATGCACGATCGGCGTTGGCCTACGTGGACGACGATTGGACCGGCTTTGATGATTGTGCGTTGGACGAACTCTTCCCTGCGGCGACGATCACCAAGTATACAAATCCGGCTACGACGGACGCCGACTTGTACAAGGCGGAAGTCAACTCGCTGCGCTCCTGGGTGCAGCTCTGTGCACACTCATGGGTCCAGGGCCATGCGCTACGGGTGGGTACCGTGAACGAGTACATCGACACGCCGTATTTCCGTGATACCAATCCGCCAAACGCTCACTTCTACAATCTATTCTGCTGTGGGCCTGGACGCTTCACCGATGCCGATTATCTGGCTGGCTGGTACGTCTTTGACAAGTCAGGCGGGGGCAACAATCTAGGCTTGACGGCCATTGCCAGCGCCAAGTCTGGTTCCATGTTGTTTTTCGAAGACTTTTACCGACCATTGGGGCAAGGAAAGGTCATTGGCGATGCCTTCGTGGATTGGTGGAAAGCGCGCGGCACAGACCATGAAGATTGGGAGCGCTATTGGTTCTATGGACTTGCGTTGCTCGGCGATCCGACCTTGACCTGGTGGAAGGGAGCGGTGCCGCAGCTTGAGCAACCACAAAAGGGGGACGTATTCGATCACTGGCCACGGAAGATGCAGTTGCGTTGGGATCCGGTCAACTTGTCGCCTGTGAAATACAGTGTCGAGGTCGATGCATTCGGTGCAGTGAATGCCGGGAAGTGGGCCGAAGAGACCGGACAGCACTTCCTTACATACCATAACGTCACGGGCACGGCTTGGGACCACAATTTTGTCGGCATGCAGCGCGGCCGTTGGCGGGTTCGCGCGAATGTGGATGGCAACCTGTGCGCATGGTCACCGTGGTCGTACTTTACGTTCACAATTTGAGCGCTGCATGGTGGACTGACCCCCTAGAATGAGACACGGCGAATTGGCCCACTTGCACACAAGGAGGGACGCAGGTGGCCAAGAAACGGGTGGGGAAGTTTCCGCAGGCCTTTCGGCAGATGGCCGTCGATCGGCTGAATAGTGTGAGAACATCGTGGCCCTGGCGAAAGAACTCGGGATCAGTCGGCGCCTGTTGTACACATGGCGTGAGAAGCTTGAGCCGACATCGAGTGAGGGAGGTCCGCCCGCGAATGCGCGGGAAGCTACGCTTCGGAAAGAGCTCAGTCAGCTGAAGCGGGTGCTGGCCGAGAAAGGCCTGGAGGTGGATTGTTTCAAAAGGGCCTTGCACACCATCGAGGCGCGACGTCAGCAGACCGGAACAGCTGGCGCGCAGGCAGCTACGCCCACTGTGCTCTGTCAGTCTCTCGGGTCAGGCCTTGCTATCTCGACTTTCTTAAGGCGAGGTGCTGAGGGCGAACATGACTCTGAAGGATTCTTCCTGGATCTGCCTTGCTGACACTATCCTGGCACTTATTCGTGCGTAGCTTGTGTGTCAATGGGGGACAATCAGAGAAGGCGCCATCTCGAAGGCTCCGTCAAGAAGTATGGGTGTTCTAGAGTATTGGTTTAGGGAAGCAGAAAAATACCACTTTCGTGTATCGGCGGTGTGTCGGCGATGCGTTGTGGGATCACGTCGGACTCGAACTGTTCACAACAGAACGACCGTCGAGACGCTGGTGTCCAGGCTGGATGGAGAGCAAGGGTTTCAACACCAATTCGCCGACTGATACCCTGACGAATCCCGCCTCAGCGCGTTCTCGTAACCTGAGTTTCTTTCCCGGCTGTCCGAATTGCTTTGGTCTTCGCTCCCAATTTCCCTCAGTTGCTGTCTTTCGTCCAGACGCGTCTCGCATTCCGGTGAACTGCGGGTCCTGCCCTCATCCTCCTTGGCAGACCATGAGTAATACGGGGAGCCTTATCGGCTGTATAGTGTGGCTTTTAAGAGCTGCCCCATCCGTTGTTCGGTGAGCGGTGCGGAACCAATGTGTGTGCTAGCACAAAACGGAGGTGCCTGCTGGGGAAGGGCGGTAATGTCTGACGATTCGGAGGTGACCTCCAGGCCAGAAATTGGAAGGTCGCATTTCTGTGCGAAAATCGCGTTGAATTCAAGGCACGATACCGATTGCGCCTGTGGGTTGACATTCCGCGGGTCATCTTCTGTTTGGCCTGTGCTAATTTTGTGCTAAAAAGCACTGAAAAAGCCGGTTCCAGGTGGAGAAGACTCGATCCAACCAACTGTGCCCAACGGCTTGATATACCACGAAAAAGCGGGAAACCCATGACCAGACAGAGCGTAGTGAAAAATCCCTTATTCGGCCTTCGAACCCGTAGGTCCCAGGTTCAATTCCTGCCGGGCGCACCAGTCTAGCCATCAGCCATTCATCTGAACAATGTTAGTGACATCAATAAGTTGTGATGTGTTCGGGCTCTAGGTGCCATACGCGTTCCATTATCCAGTCCTGCCTCCCACCAAAGTTCCATAGGTCTCTGTTGAAGCATCAGGTCAGTTGATGGTGTATGCTCAGAGAGGAAGGCGGTATGTGGTGAGGGTTATCCGCCGACAGAGGATCCAGATGAAGTCAATAACAGTCTGGTTTGACGAAAAGGTTCGATGTGTTTGGACGCGGCAATGTCCCTCTTGCGGAAGAGCGCTTCAAAAGGCAGATCCGATGCACCCATGGATGTGCGAGTGTGGATGGAGGAGCGGTTGAATCGAACAAGAGGAGGGAGCCATCATGATCCCCATCATGTACGACGTGAAGGCAGGATTCTTCTTGGTGGTCGTTCTGGCGATGTTGCTGTTCATTTGCGCGATTGCGACATTGGGGACGGTCTTGCAACCGGTTCGTTGGTCTGACCGGAGGCGATCCGCCAGTTGATGAGAGTTGTCTGTGATGAGTTTCCCGGCGCCTTGATGTAGCCATTGCCGTGAGCGGGTAGGCGTTCGTTTTCTCCTCAGCTCTCCCTGTCCTGTTGGTTCTCCTTGGCATTCATCTCAAAATCATTTGGGCGGCACTTATCTCAGTTCTCCGTGGCCTAAATACTCTTCATTATCGTTAGACGTGCGGGAGTGACGCGATAGAATCGAGGCCATCGGTTCTCTGCCTGTTTCGTAAACTATTGAAACTGAGCGGCTATCAGGCCCTCGCGCAGATGCTCCTGCAAATCAGACGAATGCTGGCATCGGTGCTATATTTGCTGTGTCCTCTGGGGGCGCGTGAAGTGCCGGTCATGGAGGTCGTGGGCTCATGAGGCATATTGAAAGGATGGTTGCACAACTTCATTCAGAGGAGAGATGTTATGAAGAGAATGATTGCAAAATCAGGGGCCGCCGTCATCATGGGGATGATTCTCCTGTCCAGCCAAGGCTGCGGGACGAAATGGCTCCAGTCGGACGGTGACGGTGATATCCCGAAAATTTCGGGTGGAGGTTCAAGCGGAGAGTTGAGCGGCTTCTCCAAGAATCCATCGGAAGAACGTCTGGGGCAAGAGGGATTTTCCGCGTCGATGAATCGAAATGCGCAACGGCGCGTCGAACTCACGAAGGAAGAGAAGGCTGCGGAAAAAGCCGCCATGGAGGCAGGCCTTCAGGATGTGTTCTTTGGATATGATCAATGGACCGTGGCGGGTAACGCCCTGGAGGCGCTCAATCATGATGCGGTCTACCTCAAGGAACATCCGGGAGCGATTTTGAGGGTCGAAGGGCACTGTGACGAGCGAGGCACCAGCGACTATAACTTGGTTCTTGGGGACAAGCGGGCGAAGGCCGCGCGTAGTTATCTTATTGAGTCCGGGGTAAGCGAAAAACAGGTGGCCATCGTGTCCTTCGGCAAGGAACGGCCCTTCTGCTCCGATCACGATGAGTCGTGCTACCAACAGAACCGTCGCGGACACATGCTGCTCAATATAAGAAAATAAGCGCAGAGGCACGTGACGGTTTCCGCGATTCTTTCGGCAGACTTCTTCCGCTGAGAATACCGGGGAAGTCTGCCGCTCCGGTTCGATCGCTCAATCAGAAATTGGAGAGAAGGATGTCGTCGCAACCCTTGAAAAACAGCAGCTCCGCCGTTTCATCAGACGCTGCACAGCAGGATCCTCCCAAGTCTTCGTTCCACGAGCAGCGTGTTCAGCCACGGTTCACGACCCAATTCCGCAGCAGCTTTTCAGGACAGAACAGAGAAGGCCGGGGTCGGACGCTCGATATGTCATCGGGTGGGTGCAAGATCGAGAGCGACATGAAGGTTGTGCAAGGGGCGACATTCGAATGCCGGCTCCACGTACCGGGGTTGGATTGGCCGCTACGGATCGACGAAGCGACGGTCCGCTGGGTTGAAGGCAATACGTTTGGACTCGCCTTTACGCGCATTTCCCCGGAAGAGGTGTCAAAGCTTGAGGCCGTCCTCAAGGAGATTGAGAGCGAGGAGTGATGGTCCGTTGTCTTCCGTAGGCCCCCAAGATCCCTGTCTTTTCTGTTGAACCCAGTCAATGGGATTCACGCAGCTTCAATTTCCCCTTGAGACAACCCAGGTTCAGCATAGTTGACACGGCGGCTGTATCTGTCAGAAAGTACGGCCTTTCGCGACAGAGCATCGGCAAGGGTGTCTTTTTTCGCAATGGGATTTTATGACAACGCTCGGAATGTTTGCCTGAGCAATTTCTGGCAGGCAGGTAGAGAAAGGAGCCGGGGTGGAACAACGGTATGCAATCACAGTGAAGTTTTTGGTCGATGCTGATTCCGCTGAAGACGCCGAAGAAATGGTTGAAACAGCCTGTGAAAAGGCATCGGCTTCCTTCCCGGAAATGAGTTATGAGGGGATCGAGGATATCGAGGAAGACGAGGAAGAGTAATTCATCGTCCAGGATAGGGCGTGAATAGCTTGAGGAGAAGCGTGACACCATCGGCGCAACTCGAACAGGAGGTCGCCACTCTTGCAGGCGGCTGCTTCTGGTGTCTTGAGGCAGTCTACGACCAGGTTCGGGGCGTTGAATCCGTCGAGTCGGGGTATATGGGCGGCACCGTCGATAGCCCTTCGTACGAAGCGGTTTGTGGCGGCCATACCGGCCATGCCGAAGCGGTTCGAGTCACCTTCTATCCGCGAGTTATCTCGTACAGCGAACTGCTTGAAATCTTCTTCGTGATCCACGATCCGACCACCCGTAACCGCCAGGGGGGCGACATTGGAACGCAATATCGCTCGGCGATCTTTTATCACCAGCCTGCTCAGCGCCAAGCAGCCGAAGCGGTGATCGAACGGATTGAGCAGGAACGGCTGTACCCTGCTCCCATCGTCACCGAAGTTGTACCGGCCGCGCAATGGTACGAGGCCGAAGCCTATCATCAAGAGTATTTTGCGCGAAATCCTTCCCAGGGCTACTGTCAGTTTGTGGTCGGACCCAAGGTCGCAAAGTTTCGACAGAAGTTTGCCTCCCGACTGAAAACCTAGCCACGCTTCCTTATCGGCCCACTAATCTGGTCAGCATCGCCTGTATCTCCGTGAGAAGCGCAGGCTTCTGAAACAGTTGATGCGTCTTGATCCGCACCTCCGCATGCAGTGGACAGAAGGGCCACTCTGTGGCTGGAGTGCCCTGCACCTTGGCCCTGATGGAATTGTCAGGTTGCCCATCCGGAATGTGAACCACGATCAAGGGACTATTCGGGTCGAGCAGGCAGGTGTCTCCCGGCTGTAGACCCGGGCTTGTGGTAGAGGTTGTGAGGTGCACGCGTTGTTGGCCGTTTGAAAATATGGTGTCGCCCTCACGAAGTGGACCGGTTGGGGCAAGCGAGTACAACAGGAGAGGGGCGCCCAAAATAATGGCGACCGCCAGCCCCATCGACCAGAGCGGGGGCTCAGTAGGGCTGGTCTTGTCTGAAGTCGATGGGTCGCTCATTTCCGTTGTACAGGGGACGGGAGTTGCGGGTTTCGGGTTCCGTGTAGTCCGGAAATATGATCCGAACATTCGACGCTCGTAATCCAAAACTCGAAACCGGCATCCTG
>JAOUEB010000084.1 GCA_029858925.1 Nitrospira sp. | reverse complement strand
GCTCTCGCTTATCGCGGGGAAGTATGTCGGCAAGGACGACCCGGTCATGATCGTGCGGGCGCAACAGAATTTCCCCGCGGTCGGAGAAGTCTTGGAGCCGTTTCGCTATCCCTGGATTATCGAAGGCTGGATGCGAGGCTCGCACTATGGGCCGTTAATGCCCGTGTCGGTGAAACAAGCCACGCCGACCAGGTTCGACGGGCCTCCGCGTGTCGCTTGTTTGGGATTTCAGCTTGCCGATGGCCGGCTCATCGGGCCGCGTGATATGTTCGACGACCCGTCGTACGATGAGGCGCGGCGGGACGCCAATAGAATTGCGGACGTGCTGCGCCTCCATGGCCCGTTCGAGCCGCACCGCTTGCCTCTCGACGAAATGGAGTATACAACTATGCCGCAGATCATGAAGAAGCTGGAAGGCCGTTGGGCCAGCACATAAGGGCGCGCAAGGATGGCGACACAGCGAACGATCATCGGCATTTTGGTCGGGGGCGGACCGGCGCCCGGCATCAACAGTGTCATCAGCGCGGCCACGATCCGCGGCATTCTCGGCGGCTGCGATGTCCTCGGCATTCTGGACGGGTTCAAATGGATCATGGAGGGGAGCGGGGGGAATGTGCGGCCGCTCTCGATCGAAGAAGTCAGCCGGCTGCACTTTCGCGGCGGGTCCTATCTCGGCACGTCGCGGGCCAATCCGACTAAAACAGCCGAACATCTGGACCGTGTCCTGTCCACCCTGGCACAGCTCGGGGTCACGCGCTTGATCACTATCGGTGGAGACGATACGGCCTTCTCGGCGCTCAAAGTGGAGGAACGGTCGGCCGGCAGGATCCAGGTCGTGCACGTGCCGAAGACGATCGATAACGATCTCGACTTGCCCAACGGCATTCCGACATTCGGGTTTCAAACCGCGCGGCACTTCGGCGTCGGCATCGTGAAAAATCTCATGGTCGACGCCCATACCACCGCTCGGTGGTATTTCGTCGTGACGATGGGGCGCAAGGCCGGCCACTTGGCGCTGGGGATCGGGAAAGCCGCCGGCGCGACTGTGACGATCATTCCGGAGGAATTTACGGAGCGGCCTGTAAAATTGCGGCGCCTGGTGGATCTGTTGATCGGCGCCGTCATCAAGCGTCTCAACAGCGGCCGAACCGACGGTGTCGCCGTGCTGGCTGAGGGGTTGATCGAAATGTTGGATCCTCAAGACCTTCAAGGGCTGGAACAGGTCGAACGGGATGAACATGGCCACTTGCGCCTGTCTGAGGTGGATCTCGGCGATGTGCTCCGGCGGGAGGTGACGAAAGAGCTGAAGGCCTTGGGGCTTTCGGTCCCGATCGTCTCCAAGAATGTCGGCTATGAATTGCGCTGCGCAGATCCCATTCCGTACGACATCGAATACACGCGCGATCTCGGATATTGCGCCGCCCAGTATCTGCTCGATGGGGGGACGGCGGCGATGGTGTCGATTCAGGACGGGCGCTTCACGCCGATTCCATTCAAACAGATGCTGGACCCGGTCACGGGGCGGGCGAGAGTCAGAATGGTGGATGTCGGGTCCCAGTCCTACCACACCGCCCGGCAATATATGATCCGGCTGACCGACGAGGACTTCAACGATCCGGACAGGCTTGGCCGTTGCGCGGCATTGGCCGGGCTATCGCCGGAGGTCTTTCGCAAACGATTTGCCGGCATCGGCTGAACCGGCGGCGAGTTATCAGCAAGAGAAAGGACAGGTGGCATGAAAGTCTTGGCGGCGACTGATGGGTCCAAATATGGACGGTGGGCCATTGAATGGGTGGCACAGATGCCGTTCACCGTCCGGCCGGTGGTTCGGGCGCTGCACGTCGTGGATGTCGCCGGCTTGCGCGCGCCGTTTATGATCCAGCCTATGATCGTAGGAACGGAGCGGTATCTCCAAGACGAGATCAAACGGATGGAGGCAAGCGCAAAGACGGTGAAGAAGCAGACGGAAACGTTGCTGAAAGAATCGGGCTTGAGTGGAACCGTGATCGTGGAGCGGGGCGGGGTGGCGGCGTCGATCATGAAGCACGCCAAGCGAGGCGTCAGTCTGTTGTCGATCGGCTCGCGAGGGCTGGACGCTTTGGATCGCTTCATGCTCGGTAGCGTCTCGAACCATGCGATCCATCATGCGCCTTGCTCTGTTTTGGTGGTAAAGGAGGCGCCTCGGCCGGTGCGGCGGATTCTGCTGGCCATCGACGGCTCACCGGCATCGGACAAAGCGGTCCGATTCCTGCTCCGCCACGTCAATCCCATTCCCGATGGTCTCGATCACGAACCGGTGATGGTGACCATCGCGCATGTGATGCCGTATCTGAAGTACCCGGAACTGCGTGAAGCGGGGAACATGCTGGTGCAGCGCTATGTGGACAAAGCGGCGAAGGCCGGTTTTCAGGTGAGCGAATCCATGAGGCTGGGGAAGCCAGCCGATGAAATTCTCACGGCAGCCAAGCGAGAGAAGGCCGATCTGATCGTCACGGGCGCCAAGGGCTTGGGGGCGATCGGACGGGTGTTGCTCGGCAGTGTCTCGACCCGATTGGTGCAGCATGCCGCCTGTTCCGTGCTCGTGGTTCGATAAAAGATTCGGCGGGACACGAGCGTAGCGGAAGCATGTGCGCGCAACGCGGATCAACTGGCGGCAAGCGGCACAAACAGACAGATGAGGGGAGACGCGGCGAAGGGTGTCACGGGCTGCCAGGATCAGGGCCGCGGGCACTTGACGGCAGAGAGCCGGAGACAATACACTGATAGAACATTTGATCACTTTTACAATTGTGAGGATACCATGGCTCCTTCCGCAACGATGAAGCAAGACAGTCTTCCTGATCGTTTGGTGACGGGACTTTCGAAAATCGGGTTGGCGATGAAGAGCCGAACCTGGAGACGGCAAGGGCAGAAGGGGGTCGGTCCGTTGCAGGTCCAAGTCCTGTCGTATCTCAGATCCTGTCCCAATCAGGCGGCCACAGTCTCGACGATTGCGCGCGAACTGACAGTCAAGCTGCCCACCGCATCCGAGGTGATCCGGACGCTTGAGGAGAAACGGCTTGTGCGCCGGCGCCAGCGGGAGGCAGATCACCGTATCGTCACGGTGCATCTGACGTCCATGGGAGCGAAGGCCGGGAAGGTCTCGAGCGGATGGCCGGAAGTTTTGGCTGCCGCGACAGAACAATTGTCGGTGGAAGAACAGGTCAGGCTGCTGTCCGCCCTGGTAAAGCTCATTCGGGTTCTGCAGTTGAAGGGCGAGATTCCTGTTGCGCGCATGTGTGTCTCCTGCCAGCATTTCAGCCCGAATGCGCATAAGAACCGAGACAAGCCGCACCACTGCCAATTCTTCGACGTGCCGTTTGGCGATCAGTCCCTCCTCCTCGATTGCCCGGAATATGTCGGGACTCCCATCAAGCTGGCGAAAAAAGCCTGATTTGCTCGGCGGCCCCGGCGACGACCGTCGCAAGTACAAGGGGCCGCCGCTTTGTCGTGCAGGTGCAAGCCGCCGCTATTTGATGGGTGGGTCTATCTGGTCCACATAGAGCGAGCGGTCTGTCTCGATCTGGGCAAATAATTCATCCAACGCCGACTGGAGCGCCGATTCGATAGGATCACGGTCTGACGCCGTGACCCACCGCGCAAGTGACCCTGCCGCCGTATGTTCGGCGAGATAGGCTTTGATGGGCCGGTCCCCCTCACTCAACTCCGCCTGCATACGGATGTGATAGTGATAGCGCCCTTGTCGATCGGCCAGCGCCAGCTTTGTGGCGATGCGGAGAGTAAGTTCGGCGGGGTCGGTAAAGACCGAACTGAATGTTTCCCTCAGCCGCGCATAGCGAACGATGGCCTGGCTCAGATCGCGGTGCGGCCATTTAAGCAAAGCAATCCCCGGCTGATGGTCTGCGCCTTCGATCGCAAGCGGCCCGACCGTGATCTGGAGAGATCTGGGAATCGTTGTCGAAGCGGGGCCGGCAGGTAGAGGATTCACATGGATGCGGTGTACGCATCCTGTCAAGAGGATCAGTAGGAGAACGAGGATTTTGACGGGCATAGACATGGGTAGATAACGAACGGTCAATCTAGCACATTCGCCTGGGACAATGGCAATGGAGCGCCGGCGCGGCCCACCGTCGGCGGACGGTTTCAGCATCCTGCCGGACTCATTTCCGGTTAGGAGCAAGAAAAGCCCTTGAACCGGTTATGACGGCTGCGCTATCTTAACAGCACTTTTGAACGAGCATAGGACCTTCGCATCGATTGAGCCGATTCCTTAATCGAACACACACCGGGAGGACAACATGAGCAAGAGCTTAAAGGGAACCAAAAGTCACGACAACCTGAAGCATGCCTTTGCCGGCGAATCGCAGGCCAACCGCCGCTATCTCTATTTTGCGCGGCGCGCCGATATCGAAGGCTATCCTGACGTCGGCGGGCTGTTTCGAGACACCTCGGAGGCCGAAACCGGCCATGCCTTCGGCCACTTGGACTTTCTGAAGGAAGTCGGTGACCCGGCGACCGGTGTTCCGATCGGCAATACTGAAACGAACCTCAAGTCCGCCATCGAGGGCGAAACATACGAGTACACCCAGATGTATCCGGGGATGGCCAAGACCGCCCGCGATGAAGGATTCGTCGAGCTGGCCGAATGGTTTGAGACGCTGGCGAAAGCCGAGCGTTCGCATGCCAATCGTTTCCAGAAGGGGCTCGACGGTCTGAAAAGCTAGTTCGTTTCATCGAGATTGATGCGGGGGTGGGCTGGGGCGACCTGGCCCACCCTTTTCTTTTTCGATCTTGTATTCATGGAGAAGCCCGGGGGACAATACGCGCTGTGAACGGCTTGAGTTTGCTCAACCCCATCAACGCGACGCAGCTCCAGAAGGAGACGCAGCGGATTTATGAGATTTGCGACGGCTGCCGCCGCTGCTTCAACCTCTGTCCCTCGTTCAATACGCTGCTCGATGGCATCGACGCGCATGAAGGCGACGCTGCCAAGCTGACGCAGGCCGATCACCACCGCATTGTCGATGAATGTTACTACTGCAAGCTCTGCTATAACCATTGCCCCTATACCCCGCCGCATCAGTACGCGCTGGATTTTCCACGCCTGATGATCGCGTGGAAAAAGCATTTGGCCACGGCCAGGGGCGTGTCCTGGCGGGACCGATTGCTGATCAAGACGGATGTGCTCGGCACGATCGGCAGCGCGCTGGCTCCCCTGATCAATCGGCTCCTCAGTGTTCGTGTCGTCCGCCTGATCGGAGAGGCCATTGCGGGGGTGCATCGGGATCGTCACGTCTTGCATTTTTCCTCCGAGACCTTTGCCCGTTGGTGGAGCAGGCGGGGAGGGGCCCAGGTGGCTGAAGCCGGAGCGCGAAAAGTGGCGCTGTTCGGCAGTTGCCTCGTGAACTACCAAGCGTCCGATGTGGGGAAGGCTACGGTGCAGGTGCTGGAGAAAAACGGCGTTCATGTGGTCATGCCGGAGCAACGTTGTTGCGGCATGCCGTCGTTCGACATCGGCGATACGGCCTCGATCCAGCAGGCCGCCGCGGCGAACGTCGCATCATTTCTCCCGTGGGTTGAGAAAGGCTACGACATCGTGGTGCCGACGGCCAGCTGCAGTCTCATGTGGAAGCGCGAATACCCGGAGGTGGTCGGCGGGGAGGCGATCAAGAAAACAGCCGAACGGACGTTCGACGTGTGCGAGTATCTGATGAAGCTCAGGCGGGACGGAGCGCTGGCGACTGATTTTCAAAAAAGTCCCGGCCGTGTGGCCTATCAGGTTCCCTGCCACCTGCGGGACCAAAACATCGGTTTCAAGTCGAAAGAATTGATGGAATGCGCCGGCGCGCAGGTCGATGTGATCGAAAAATGTTCGGGGCACGACGGCGCCTGGTCCGCGAAGACGGAATTCTTTCCGCTCTCGATGAAGATCGCGGGGAAAGCCGTGCGCGCGATCGAGCAAGCGCCGGCTGATCTTGTCGCATCCGATTGCCCGCTGGCCGGATTGCAGTTGGATCAAGCCGGGGCTTCGGCGCACGCGGGTGGCAAGGCGTCCCTCCATCCCATTCAGATCGTCCGGGATGCCTATGGATTGCCTCGTGGGACGTGAGGGGTAGTGGGGACGTAAGGGGTAAGGGGACGGGACGGATTGTAATATTGAGTGTTGAATGATGAACGGCGAGTGGGAGAATCATTAGTGAAAGCGATCGCTCCAGAAGACGTGATTCCGTACGAAACGTACGAGAAACAGCGCGAGGAGTTTCGGTCCCGCATCATTGCGCTCAAGCAGCGGCGGAGAATTTCCATCGGCCCATTGGTGACGATGATTTTTGAGAATCGCGCCACGCTGCAATTTCAAATTCAGGAGATGATTCGTGTCGAGCGGATTTTCGATCCGG
>JAOUEB010000083.1 GCA_029858925.1 Nitrospira sp. | reverse complement strand
CATGATAGCGCTCACGATTCCTGTGGCGATCGGGGTCTATCTTGCGTTCGATCGGTTGATTCTGAACAGCGGATTGCCGGATGGCTTGATTCAAGTCAACGGCCGTATCGAGGGCGATCATGTGACGGTCGCGAGCAAATTCCCAGGACGTGTCCAGGAATTGCTCGTCAGGGAAGGAGCGACGGTTACGCAAGGCCAGGTGCTTATTCGGCTGGATAATAGCCAGACCGCCGCTCGCGTTCAGCAGGCAAAGCACGCAGCCGAAGCGTTGGAAGCGCAGGTGCAGGCGGCGCACATGACATTGGCCGTCCTCAATCTGGATGTGCCGCTCGCGATTGAACGAGCTGATGCACAGGTGGCTAAAGCGAAGGATACGGTCGACAAGGCCCTTTCCGTGGAACGAGAAGCGCGCAGCGATGCCCAACGGTTCCGGGATCTCGCGGAGAAAGATCAGGCCTCGATCCAGCAGCGGGATCAAGCCACCATGCGATGGGAGGTTGCACAGAAGGATATCGCCTCGTCACGGTCCGCGTTGACTCAAGCGAATAAGGAACTAGCGCAGGCCGAGTTAGGATGGAAGCGGATCCGTGCAAAAGAATCCGACGTCTCCGCGTTGGAGAGTCAGCGTGATCAGGCCTATGCAGTCCTCGACGAAGCCGAAAGCGTACTGAAAGACCTGACGATCACGGCTCCCACGAGCGGCACAGTCACAACAAGAATGGTCGATGTTGGCGAAGTGGTTGCAGCTGGGGCGCCGCTCCTTGAACTGGTTGATCTCGACCGTCTGTATCTCAAAGTCTATGTGCCCGAGCTGCAGATCGGGAAGGTACGGCTGGACTTGGCAGCTCAGGTCTATACCGATGCATTTCCTGACCGGCCGTTCGATGCGACAGTTCGGTACATCGCGTCGAAAGCCGAGTTCACCCCCAAAGAGGTCCAAACGCCGGATGAGCGGGTGAAATTGATCTACCCCGTGAAACTGTATTTCAACGAAAATCCGGATCATCGTCTCACGCCGGGCCTTCCGGCCGATGCGATCATTCGATGGAAGGATGATGTGGCATGGGAGAAGCCGAGGGGGTAGGGCGAGCAGGGAACCTTTGTGCTCGCTGAGCGCGCACGATCAGAATGTGCTCGCTCAATGCGCGCAGTAAAAGGTCCCCCACTCGCCCTAACCGGAAGAGAATGAAAGAAATAGGAGCAGCAGATTCATCTCAGCACTCAGCACTCAGTTCTCAGCACTTTGACGCCATCGTCAAGGTGTCCGGATTCGTGAAGCGCTACAAGAAGCATGTAGCGGTCGATGGTGTTGATCTCACCGTACGTAAAGGAGAGATCTACGGACTGATTGGGCCGGATGGCTCTGGTAAGAGCAGCTTGATGAAGGCAATCGCCGGCGTCTTGACCTATGACGGCGGTGCCGTCGAGGTCTTCGGGACCAAGGTCGATTCCGAGCGTGCGGCCGAACGCATCAAGCCGAAACTTGGCTTCCTGCCGCAAGGACTTGGGCTGAATCTATATCCCGAACTGTCCATCGAAGAGAACATCGACTTCTTTGCCCATCTTCGTTTGGTCCCCGCCAAAGACTTGATTGAACGCAAGGCCAGGTTGTTGGCGATGACCAGACTCGAACGGTTTCGCGACCGCGCGATGAAGCATCTCTCAGGAGGCATGAAACAGAAACTCGGATTGATCTGCACCCTGATTCATGAGCCGGAACTGGCGATTCTTGACGAGCCGACGACCGGCGTGGACCCAGTCTCGCGCCGCGAGTTTTGGTTGATTCTGGCCAACCTGATCCAAGAGAAAGGCATGACGGTCCTGGTCTCCACGGCCTACATGGACGAGGCGGAGCGGTTTCATCGTCTGTCGTTCCTCTCGGGCGGCAAGGTGCTGGCCTCCGGCATGCCGACGGAAGTGCAGGCGCTGGTTCCCGGCTCGATGGTGACCTTCGAAGCAACGCCCCAGCTGGAAGCGATTGCCCGGTTGAAGAAGTCGTTCAGGCAGGTCGAATCGTTAGGTCCGCTGCTGCACGTCTTTACCGGCACCGCCGATCAGTCTGAGGCGAGGCTGCAAATCGAAGCCGCCCTGGGTGATCTGGTTCCCGCGGCGGTTAGGGTGGACCAGCCGGAGTTGGAAGACGTGTTCGTGGCGCTGCTCCTTCGAAACAACGAGCACAAAGAGACGTCCGGCAGGCCGCCCACCTCAGCAGCGGCGCACAACCACGATGGTGTCGCGATCGAAGCGGAAGGACTTATTCGAGAGTTCGGGACTTTTCGCGCGGTGGACGGAGTCAGTTTCCAGGTCAAGCAAGGGGAGATCTTCGGTTTGTTGGGCGCCAACGGAGCGGGCAAAACGACGGTCATCAAGATGCTGAACGGCATCCTTTTGCCGACCGCCGGCGCCGGACTCGTAGCGGGGGCGGATATGCGGACGGCGGCCGGCACGATTAAACAACGAATCGGCTACATGTCCCAGGCTTTCTCGCTCTACTTGGATTTAACCGTGGAAGAAAATATCAGGCTCTTTGCCGGGATCTATGGACTCGATAAGCGTTCAATGACCAAACGGTATCAATGGATCGTCACCATGGCGGGACTATCGGGCTACGAGTCCAGCCTGACCGGCCAATTGCCGATGGGGGTTCGCCAACGGCTCGCGCTCGGCTGCGCGCTGGTCCACAGCCCGCGCGTGTTGTTTCTGGATGAACCCACCTCCGGTGTCGATCCGATCGGTCGCCGTCACTTCTGGGAGATCTTGTCCAAACTCGCCAGGGAGGAAGGCGTCGCGATTCTGATCACCACTCATTATATGAGTGAAGCCGAACATTGCGACAACCTGGCTCTCATGTATGCGGGCCGGATCGTGGCCGAAGGGTCCCCGGCGGATATGAAGCGCCAAGTTGAGAAGGAGGCGGGCCGGCTGTTTGAGGTCGTCGCCGATCAACCGGGCAAAGCGTTGGTGTACTTACAGCAGGCGGGGTTTCACGGGGCGGCGCTCTTTGGAACCAAACTTCACATCTTTTGCCGGGACCCGGTCCGAGACAAGGCCTGTGCATGCCGCGCGCTCGAAGAGAGCGGATTGCACGTGACGTCGGTGAGCGAGCGGCCACTGAGCCTGGAAGACGTATTTGTCTACCGAGTCATGTCCCTCGAACAGGCCGAACGGGTCCCCGGGCAAGAGGTGGCCGTGTGAATCCAAGGCGTATTGCCGCAGTGGCTCGGAAGGAATGGAAGGAAACGGTCCGCGACCGGCTGTTCCTGCTCATGGCCTTTTTACTGCCGGCGCTCTGGATGGTGGTGTTCGGGTATGGGCTGGTACTGGATGTCGAGCATGTCCCGTTTGCAGTGCTGGATCGGGACCAGTCGTCCTTGAGCCGCGACTACCTCTACCGATTCATCGAATCCCGTTATTTCGACTACCGAGGGTCCGTCTCCGACGAGCGGGAGATCGATCAGTTGCTGGGCGATACGGCGATCCGGATGGCGATCGTGGTGCCGGAGCGATTCGAAGAACGGCTTTTGGCTGGAAGGTCTGTGACCGTCCAAACGTTGCTGGATGGAACGTTCCCGCTGCATGCGGACACAACAAAGGGCTATGTGATTGCTGTCAACAATTCCTTCACGCAAGAGCTGCTCACCGACTTTCTGGCACGTACGAGAGGCCTTGGGTCTGACGAGGCGCGCCGGCTCGCGGAGCCCGTCTCACTGGAGACTCGGTATCTCTACAACCAGGAAGTCCGCAGCACCTGGTCGATGGTTCCGGCCTTGATCATGTTCGCCTTGATGGTGGCGTCGCCCCTCTTGACCGCATTGGGTGTAGTCCGGGAGAAGGAAACCGGCTCGATCTACAACATCTATAGTTCCACGGCTAGCAAGGCCGAATATCTGGTCGGCAAGCTCGCTCCCTATGTCACCATCTCGACGATCAATGTCGCCGCGCTCTGGATGATCGCCGTGTGGCTCTTTCGAGTGCCGTTCAAGGGCAATATCGCGGTCTTCATCGCGGCGTCGATGCTCTTTGTGCTGTGCAGTACCGGCATCGGGCTCGTCATTTCGCTGTTGGTGCGGACGCAAATGGCGGCGCTGATCATCACGATTATCATTGCGATGGTTCCGACCATCCTGTTTTCAGGCCTGCTGGTTCCGGTGCCTTCGTTGAGCCCCGGCGCTCAGGTGCAGGCCCATTTGTTTCCCATGATGTACTACACAGATGTAGTGCGGGGAAGCTTTCTCAAAGGGTTGGGCCTGAAGGCCATGTGGACGGATCTGCTTGCGCTGGCAGGCTTCGCGGTGGTGTTGCAGCTGGTCGCCTACGGCCTGTTCACCAAACGACCGAAGGCGTGAGCACGGCCGGCACGCGGCGAGGAGGAAGGGACCAAGGGTGCAGGGGTGAATGACAGGGACGACATCGAGGCCGGCACCCTGCGCGTATGGGCGCTCCGTCTCTTCGTCATGACGCGGAAGGAACTGTTGCAGCTGAAGCGCGACGTTCCTCTGCTCCTGTTCTTGATCTATTCGTTCTCTCTGTCGGTGTACATCAGCGGCGCGGGGATCTCGATGCAATTGAACAACGCCAGCCTGTTGGTCCACGACGGCGATCACAGCGCGTCTTCGCGCGAGCTGATCCATCGATTTCGTCCTCCCTATTTTCGCTTCGACGGAGAAGTGGAGGACCAGAAGGTCGGGGTACAGCGACTGGACCAAGGAACAGCGATGCTGCTGCTGGACATTCCGCCGCGGTTTCATGAGTCGATCGTCGGGCGAGAACCGGTCTCGGTCCAGTTGCAGGTCGATACGACCAATGCGCCGCAAGGACTGTCGGCGGCTGCCTATGCAGCCCGTATCGTCGGAGAGTTTTCCTTTGATCTGGCCTCATTCCGTCTCGGCGGCGCCTCGGGCGGACTCATGGACATGCCGAGGGTCGAGAGCGCCCATCGGGTCTGGTACAACCAAAATCAGGACGAAACATGGTTCCAGTCGATTTCCCATATCCTGCGCATGATCACGCTGTTCGCGTTTCTCCTGCCGGCGGCGGCCCTGGTACGGGAGAAGGAGCACGGCACCGTGGAGCAGTTGCTCGTGTCGCCCGTGACACCGTTCCAGATCATGCTATCCAAGGTTCTGGCCATGACATTGGTCATTCTGGCCGCCACGGCGCTCGCCATGGCGAGCGTGCTCAAGCCGGTCTTCGGCGTGCCTATCAAGGGCAGCGCCCCGCTCTTCTTCCTGATGACCGCGCTCTACAGTTTCACGACTGCCGGACTCGGTCTGTTCGCCGCCACGGTGGCGAGGAACCAGGCGCAGGTCGGCATGATGGCGTTGCTTGGGATCTCGCCGATGTTACTGCTGTCTGGCATCGCGACGCCATTTGAAGCGATGCCGCCATGGGTTCAAACCCTCATGGCGCTGTCCCCGCTTCGATACTTCGTCGACGTGACGTATGGAATTTTACTCAAGGGGGTCGGATTCGATGTGCTGTGGGATTCCATGTTGGCGATGGCCCTCTTGGGCGGGACGATGTTCGGGCTGGGCATGTGGCGGTTCCGGAGGCAGTTGGAGTAAACGTCGGGTGACGAGAATGACCTCATGGGCTCGGACGGCCATCGCGATCACCGGTGCAGTTGGATAGGTGGGTGGGTGTTGCGTGATTACCTCAGAAACAATATCTCATGGCTCCGGGTTTGCGTGTTGGTGTGGCTGATCGCCACCAGTGGGTGCGTGACGCAGCCGCCAGCATTGCCTCCCGCGGCGCCGGAGTATTGGCCAACGCAGGGTTGGCGCTTTTCAACACCGGAAGCGCAGGGGGTGGATTCCGCGCGGCTTGCGCAGGCAGTGGATCTCATTCGTGAGCAGGGCCTCGCGGTCGACAGCCTGCTGATCCTGCGGCACGGTTACGTCGTGCTCGATGCCTATTTCTATCCCTACACCGCCGACCGCTTGCATGATGTCGCCTCGGTCACCAAGAGCATTACATCCACGCTCGCCGGTATGGCGATTGAGGAGGGGGTCATCGGCGGTCTCGATGCGCCGCTGGTAGATTTCTTTCCCGAGGCGATCTCCGAGTCTCACGATCCACGTAAAACGCGAATCACGATCCGCGATCTCCTGTCGATGTCTTCCGGGCTTCGTTGCGGCTACGAGCCGGGCGAAGTGGAATTGCGCGCGATGCTGGAGACCCCGAACTGGCTCCAGTCGGTGCTCGATCTCCCTATGGCCGCCGAGCCGGGGCGTGAGTTCGCCTATTGCAGCGGCAACAGCCATCTGCTGTCCGCCATCATCAGCCGCCGTGCGCACTCGACCACGCTCGTGTTCGCGCAACGGAGGCTGTTCGCCCCGCTGGGCATTGGCAAGGTGGTCTGGCCCACCGACCCGCAGGGCGTGAATCGTGGCTGGGGCGAGTTGCAGATGACCCCGCGCGACCTGGCCAAGATCGGT
>JAOUEB010000082.1 GCA_029858925.1 Nitrospira sp. | reverse complement strand
GGCGGCACGCAAAGGCTGCCCAGGCTGATCGGCTTGCCGGGAGCTGTGGAGATGATCACAACCGGGAAGACCGTATTCCCAAGACAAGCGTTGAGAATGAGGTTGATAGAAGGGATGGTCACGTCGCTTCCTTCCAGGGTGAGGACGCTGGAGTCGATTCAGAAGGAAACCCTCGTTGAGATGGCCATTGCACAGACCCGCGCGCGCGCGTCGGCTCCTGCTGAACGGGCGCCACTGCCGGTAAGCGTACGAGCGTTTAGTATGCCAGGAATTCGTGGACTCGTTTGTCGCTATGCTCGACGGCAAGTCGTGAAGCGGGTCCGGCATTTCTATCCGGCTCCCCTCCGCGCGATCGAGGCAGTAGAGGGAGGGCTTGGGTTGAGTGTTCTGGAGGGATCGCTCACGGTTGAGAAGCCGCGCCTGATGGAGCTCATGGCCGATCCGATTTCCTCACACCTCGTCGAGTTGTTCCTGGCGGGCGAAAGGGTGAAACGCAACGTGGCCGTCGTTCCTGCGTCAGCCGGCCGCATTGCGGTGCTGGGGGCTGGATTGATGGGCTCTCAGATTGCCGGACAATTGGCGGAAAAGGGGAGCGAAGTCGTTTTGCGAGATGTATCGTCGGACATCCTCGCGAATGCCATGGGACGCATCCAAAAGGCCCAAACGGTTCAGGTCAAGAAGCGGATCATCCTGCCTTCCGAGATGCGGTATCGCATGATGCGGGTTACGCCGACGATGCAGATCAAGGATGTGAGCCGTTCGTCTCTTGTCATCGAAGCGGTGTCGGAAAAACTCGATGTCAAACGAGCGGTGTTGGCGGAGTTCGAATCAGAGGCACAGCCAGACGCGATCTTTGCCACCAATACGTCGTCTTACACCCTGGCCGATATTGCTGTGAAAGCCGTGCATCCTGAACGGTGCGTGGGGCTCCACTTCTTCAACCCAGTGGCGAAAATGCAGTTGGTCGAAGTGGTGCGCGCGCCCTTTACATCCGAGCGGGCGCTGGCGCAGGCCTGTAGCCTTGCCAAACGAATGGGCAAGTTTCCGTTAGTGGTGAACGATGGGCCAGGGTTCCTCGTCAACCGGATTCTCTCCCGCTATTTGGCCGAGGCTGTGATCCTGGTGAGTGAAGGCGTTCCGTTTCTACGCATTGATACTGTGGCAAAGAGTTTCGGGATGGCGGTGGACAGCGGGCGTCCGATGGGTCCGTTGGAACTGCTCGATTTGATCGGACTCCCTGTAGGCCTGCATGTCCTGACCTCCCTCACGGTGCTAGGGCCCCGAATCGAGTCGCGCGAGGCGCTACTCCGGACGCTCCTTCCGGAGAAGAGTCCGCCGATTACATTTTGGAAGTCCGGCAAAGAGAATCCGCAAGCGCTGCACGCTGTTGCGAATTATCGGCAGGCCCATCCGTCGGAATGCAGCCCTCTCTCTGACGACATGATGCGTGACCGTCTGATTCTCCCCATGGTCGACGAAGCCGTGCGTTGCCTGCATGACAAGATTGTGGAGCATCCTTGGCAGGTGGATTTTGCCTTGACCTATGGTATTGGGTTCCCGGCGTTCCGAGGTGGACTGCTCGGATGGGCAGGGCGCAGCATGGGGCCTGAGCAGATCAGGGAAAAACTGGAATCATTCACGAAGACATACGGCAAACGCTTCGAGCCTTGCCCCGAGCTGTCCAATAGGAACTGGTGTGCCGCGCAAGCGGCCTGAGTCGGCATACGTTCAAGGGAGAGAGTGATGTCCCGACAACCGTGGGTCCAACATTATCCAGCGGGAGTTCCCGATGAGCTTTCCCTTGCATCGATCACGCTGGTTCAGATGCTGGCCCTGAGCGCCAAACGGTTTGCGCGTCGCCCGGCTCTCTATTTCTTCGGGAAAACGATCTCGTACCAGGAATTGGAAGATATCGTGGACTGCTTTGCCAGCCGGCTTGCGGCGCTGGGCATTCGTAAAGGGGATCGTGTGGCGCTCTGTCTGCCGAACTCTCCCCAGGCGGTCATTGCGTACTTCGGCATTGTTAAGGCCGGTGGTATCGTGGTGTCGTGCAACCCCACTTATACGGAGCATGAGCTGGGAGCACAATTGCGAGATGCCGGCGCGCGCGCGATCGTGGTGCTCGATATGATGTACGAAAAGATTCGGCATCTCGATCTGGATCTGGTGGTTGTGACGCGGATCACTGATTACATGACGACCATCGCGCGGTATATCTATCAGCGTCGAAGCCGCCGCCCTCCGATCGAGATTCCCAGCGGGGAGAGAACATGGTTGTTCCATGATCTTTTGGACCGCGTGACTCCTGTCGCACCCGGCGGGCTCCCCGACGTCATGCCAGATGATGTGGCTGTTCTGCAATACACAGGCGGCACCACCGGGGTGTCCAAGGGGGCGGAACTTCGGCACCGCAATCTGACGGCGAACATTCAACAACTCGTCAGTTGGTTTGCTCCCGCCGAGCGGGTGGAGAGTTTCCTGGCGGCGCTTCCGCTCTTTCATGTGTTCGGGATGACCGTTACACAAAATATCTGTTTGGCCGTGGGCGGGTGCATGGTGCTGGTGCCTGATCCGCGGAATATGCCGGTTCTGTTGCAGCTGCTGCGAAAAAGGGAACCGACCGTGATCACCCTGGTGCCGGCTCTCGTACGAAAACTGCTCGAACACTGCGAAGCGAAAGATCTGTCGTCGGCGCGATTCGTTATTTGCGGCGGGGCCGCGCTTTCCTTCGACCTCTTAAAGGCCTTTAAAGAGAAGACTGGATGCTTGATCATAGAGGGCTATGGTCTTTCAGAAGCTTCTCCGGTGACGCACTGCAACCTTCCGCGCGGCCTCTCGGTGAAGCGATCCATCGGCCTCCCCATCCCGAACACGGATGCAAAGATTGTCGATGCAGCGGGGGTAGAGGTGCCGGTTGGAGAGATCGGGGAACTGTGGGTCAGAGGTCCACAGGTGATGAAGGGCTATTGGAACAATGCGGTTGAAACCGCGAATGTGTTGAAGCCCGATGGGTGGCTGGTCACGGGCGATATAGCGCGTATGGATCAGGACGGCTTCTTCTATGTCGTGGATCGAAGCAAGGACATGATCCTTTCATCTTCCGGGTTCAATGTGTATCCCTCAGAAATCGAGCAGGTGTTGGCACTCCATCCGTTGGTCAGCGAGGCGGCGGTTATCGGAGTAAGGCACAAGGACGGGAGCGAGTTGATCAAGGCAGTTGTCGTCGCAAGAGACGGCACCTTGTCCGCCGACGATCTCTTGACGCATTGCCGTCGATACTTGGCGTCATACAAAATGCCCAAGCGAATCGAGTTCCGACGCGAATTGCCCCGCTCTATTCTCGGAAAGACGCTGCATCGGATGTTACGTGTTGAGGAAGAGGCGCAGACCCAGCCGCAGCAGTGACCGGCTTCGTTAGCTAAAGGCTGAAACGTTCTTGGATGCAGGGCAGATCGACCACATGACGAGCCAGAGCCAAGGAGGCTGAGAGACCTGGAGATTCGATTCCGACGAGGTTGATGAGCGGTGGGTCTGCTCGGTCCGTTGAGACGATGAAGTCACTCTTGCTACCGTCCGCCGCTATGACGCAGGGGCGGATCCCTGCGTACGACCATCGAAGATCCTGTTCTTCCAAGACAGGCAGGAATTTCTGCACGGCTTCGATGAACTGGCCCGGCGGAGTCTTATGGGACGTATAATCCAGTTTGTCTGCGACAAGGATCGCGTTCGGCCCAATGAATAACCGCCCGTCGGGACGAGGACTGAAATGAATCCCTTTGCCGGTTGCCTGGGGTGGCAAGGCTGGGTAGATGAGTCGCCCGATGAGCGCTCGCTTCTCCCGGGGAATGACCTCGTAATACTCACCTCGGAGAGGTCGAATGGTATAGTGATCGGCATGGAGTGCGAGGTTGGCAATGTGATCGGACTGCAGACCAGCCGCGTTAATGAGGCATGTGGCACGGATGGTTTGGTGTTCGGTCGATACGATGTAGGTCGTTCCGTCCTCTTGGATGTCGGTGACCGGATTGTTGAACGCATAGACGGATCCCGTATGTTCCGAATCAACCTTCAGGGACTGTACGAAAGCCTGTGGATCAATAATGGCTACGTTGGGAATGACGATTCCGCAGCACGCGTGGAGGTTCGGTTCCCAGGTACGGAGCCCCGAGGAGGTTATGAACGTGACCCGAGTCTGTGTTTTCCACGCATTGAACCACAGGCGTCGTAGCGAAGAGATCTCCTTCCAAAGACCCCGGCGGATATCTTCCCAGGCAACTGCGATGATCATGCCAGTGTTGAGCAGCGGGAGACCTCGCTTAGCCGCATATGAGACGGCCAGGGCACTGCCTTCGCGGGCCAGTCGAGCCTTTAAGGAATGTGGGTTCTCATGGATACCGCTATGGAGGACCCCGCTGTTGCGTCCACTGGTTTCCATCCCCGCGGTCTGGTTTCGTTCGAGAACGACGATGCGAAGCGGCCTGTCCCACCGACGCCGGCCCAATTCTCTCGCGATGGCGCAGCCCACGACACCGGCGCCGACGATACAGATGTCATATGAGTTCATCGACTCGGCCTTTCTATCCCAGGCATCGTCAGATGCCGAGTCTTGGCGGCATCTCGACGCCTGGCCTGAATGGGGCGGATGTTCCGGGAACAACAATTCGGAGATAGAGCATGTCCGGTGACTTTACGAATAAGTATGGGAAGGTCCTGTTCGTCTTCTGTGGAGGCGGGTGTAAAGCCGTGTACCAGGCTGTTGCCGCAACCGAATTGGTCAAGGCTGGATTTGCTCCCGCTCATATCATGAGCGCCTCCGCGGGAACCTGTAACGCCTTCGGATTTGTCGAACATCCCGGTGTCGAGGGGGCGGAGAAAACGCTGCGTATTTGGGAACAATTCATCAACTCTCCGGAAGCTATCTATGAAGTCCATCCATTTCTCCGAGAGCGATTGGCTCGCCTGCTGGGGGTTGTCCCACAGGTCACCAAAGGTTGGGGGGCAAGCGGATCGATTCTGCATGATCTGAAGCGGGCCGTCATGTTTCTTCCACTCGTCATTTCGTTGTGTGTGCGGATGCCGTTTCGTATCGCAGGCCGCACGGTGAGTTTCGTGTTTCGCCTCATGGATGCGGTTGCGTCCCAGCACAAGTCGTTCCGGCGACTCGTGCAAGCGCCTGAAATCCAAGAAGTGTTCGATGAATTGGATAAATTTTTTGAATTCAAGCGAATGAAGGCCTTCCTCGACCCGTTGCCGCTGTTGGCCAGGCTCGGCGGGGAATTCGATCTGCAGAAAGTGCTGGCAAGCCCCATCGTCTGGCATATCCTTACTGAACGGTATGAAGACGGATCGACCTTTATTTTCACCAATAAAGATGCTGATATTACGATCGATGCGAGTGACGATTCGCGAAGCAAGAAAGCGAAACACGATCTCTTTTATCGGCGCATTCGCGCCTCCATGGCATTGTACCCCCTCTTTGAGATGGTTGAAATGAAGGGCCAACGGTTCCTCGATGCGGACCTCGCCAACCCGCTTCCGGTCGAAGAGGCGTTCAGCTTGTGTTGCGATACGATCTTCATGTTTCTCAATGTTCCACGGCATAGTGTTCGGGCTGAACCAAATCCCCTGCGGGATCTTGGTGAATTGAACGATCTCTTGCGGTTAAACGAGCGATATATCCACCACCGTATCAAGGACGCGCAGGAGCTGGCCAAGGAGCGAGGGGTGGACCTATTCATCATCCGCCCGGATGAGATCCCTCCCGGACTTGGGTTGCTGGAGATCGACAAAAAAGTGATCGAGTTCGTGAAGACACACGAGCAACAACGCATGAAGGACTATCTCGCCAATCTTGATGCCCATAATCTGCGATTTGCGCCGCCACTTCCTAACCCCGGCTGTGTGTCCATTTGTGGCGAAGGTTCCAAGGAGACTCCGTGCGTCGGGTATTGAGGATCGGCCATCGAGGGGCTGCGGGGCACGCTCCTGAAAATACCGTGGCTGCGATCGAGCGAGGGATTGCGCTGGGAGTCGATTTCGTGGAGGTTGATCTGCGCCGTACGGCAGATGGCGCGCTCGTGGTCCTTCATGATGCCAGTGTGAACCGGACAACCAACGGGAGGGGACGAATCGATCGTTTGTCATTGTGTGAAGCAAAGAAGCTGGATGCCGGGAATGGTGAAGGTATTCCAACACTTGAGGAAGTGCTCGCAACGGTCTCAGGGCGGTGTGGGTTGATGCTGGAGCTCAAGGTTGAAGGAACGGCTCGCCAAGTTGTCGAAACGGTCCAGTCGGCCGGGTTCAGCGGCCCCGTCATTTATGCGTCCTTTCTGCACGACGAGTTGACGGATGTTCGAGCCGCCGACCCTCAGGCCTCTCTACTGGCGCTTTTCAATCGAGTACCCCGCGCGTCGGTCGCCCGTGCCACGAAATACGAAACGGCCTATGTCGGTCTCCAGCACGACACAGCCACGGGCCGTCTGATCGATTCATTCCACGATGCCGGTCTGCTTGTG
>JAOUEB010000081.1 GCA_029858925.1 Nitrospira sp. | reverse complement strand
GTCTCACTCGTCCCGCATGTCTCGCCCATCGCGCAACCCCTCACTCGTCTCGTGTGATTCCAATCACGGCGATCCCCGCCCGTTCCGCCAAACTGATGAGCTGTTCCCGATCCAGCATCACCGTCCGGCCCGCTTCCACCGCCAGCACAGCAGCCTTCACCGACGCCATAACTTCGATCGTCCGAGGTCCGACCGCGGGCAAATCGAAACGAAGATCTTGCTGCGGCTTGCTGCGTTTCACCACCACGGCCCCGTCCTTTGCCAACTCGCCGCCGCGCTTGATCGCTCCATCAGTTCCCTCGACCGCCTCCACCGCCACAACTACCCGATCCTTGATCACGACACATTGGCCGATGTCGAGACGCCCGGTCTCCTTCGCGATCTCCCACCCGTAACGGATGTCGTTCCATTCCTTCTTGGTCGGCTGGCGGGACGTGAGCGGACCTTCCTCGACGAGAATCCCTTCGAGGCCGAAGGTAGACTCGCAAATGGAAATCCCCTCCCGCTCAAGTTCAGCCGCGATTTCCCGAAGGATGTTGTCATCCTTCCACGGAGCCACGCGGGCGGCCAGCGCCAGGGCTCGGAAGTCGGGCCGCACAGTGCTGTATACATGGGTTTTCTTGATGCCGCCCAGCATTACCACTTGCCGGACGCCGTCGCCCTTGAAGGCCTTGATCAGTTTATTGAGCTGTCCGATCTTGATCCAGTGGATCCAATCGACATGCTGCTCGAGCTCCGGCTCCGTTTCTCCTTCGTGCGCCACCGCAGACACTTGCAGACCCATCTTGCGCGCATTATCGGCAAAAATGATCGGAAACCTGCCGTTTCCGGCGATAAGACCGATGCGCCCATCTTGGACTGAAACCGAAACCGTCATGTTGGTGGCGGCTCACCCTTCCTGATCGAATTCGAGATCCAAATCGACGTTCACCACGCGCGACACGCCTCGCTTCGTCCCTTCCATGAACGTGAGAACCTTGGCGACATCCGCCTGGCCCTTGAACTCCTTCTTCGTCAGCCTGATCGCCTCGGCGACCCGATGGCCCGCCCGAAAAAGAAGATCGAACGCTTTCTTGAGCACCGCGATACGCTCCACCGAAAAACCATGCCGCTGAAGCCCCACGGTATTGAGCCCGTACAGATGCGCCCGATAGCCCCCGGCCGCCCGCATGAACGGCGGAACATCCTGCCCGATAGCGCAACACCCGCCGACCATCGCATAATCGCCGACGCGAACATACTGGTGGATGCCCGTCAACCCTCCGATGATCGCATGATCGCCGATCGTAATGTGCCCGGCCAAACTGGCCGCATTGGCCATGATGAGATGGCTTCCAAGCCGGCAATCGTGCGCCACATGGACATACGCCATGAGAGTATTTCTGGACCCGAGCGACGTCACTCCACCGCCTTGCACTGTGGCGCGGTTGATCGTCACGTACTCGCGAATGACATTGTCATCGCCGATGACGACCTTAGTCGGCTCCCCCTTGTAGCCGAGATGCTGCGGCGGCCCGCCGATCGAGGCAAACGCATGCACCTCGTTGCGCTCGCCGAGCTCCGTCCACCCATCGACGGTGATGTGCGACAACAATCTGGTTCCCTTGCCGATCGTGACATGCTCGCCGACGACGCAAAACGGACCGACCTCCACACCGTTGGCCAGATTCGCCTTGGGATGGACAATCGCTGTTGGATGGATTTTCACACGCCCCCCCTTTGAAACGTCAATCGTTGACAATCCTCACCCTACAGACACACTACATGATTGATCGACCCGTGACCAGCGGCGATCATCGTCCGCCGGCCTTTTCCTCTGTTACCATAGCCGTCACAACCGCTTCGCACACCATTTCGTCGTCGACGAACGCTTTCCCCTGCATCTTCCAAAATGGCGGGCGTTTCTTGAGCACGTCGATTTCGAAACGCAGTTGATCGCCCGGCACGACCGGCCGCCGAAACCTCGCTTCCTCGATGCCCGTCAAATAGACGACGGGCTTCCCGGACGATTCGCCTGATTTAAATACCAGCACGCCCCCGGCCTGCGCCATCGCCTCAAGGATCAGAACACCGGGCATGATAGGCCGGCCAGGGAAATGCCCCTGAAAGAACGGCTCATTGATCGTCACGTTCTTGAGCGCCACGATCCGCCGGCCGGGCTCCAATTCCTTGACCCGATCTACCAACAAGAAGGGATACCGGTGTGGAAGTAATCCCTGAATTTCTACCTGTTCGACCTTTGCCATCGGCGATGCCTCCTCTCCACTACAGCTGATCCTCAGCCTGTTATTTATTGTGCCGATCGAATTCTTTGACGACTAAATCCGTCACATCGAGCCCTGGATGATGATAGAGGACGATGCGGAGGAGCGCCTCGTTTCCCTTGTCGAGGATCGCCAGATACCCCTCTTTTTGAGCCACAATCTGCGCGACCTCAGCAATCCTCTTCGAATACTCCTCGATCATGTCGCGCTGCTTCTGTTGAACCTCGCGGTTAAAATCTTGGAGACGCCGCTGATACGCATCCACCTTGACCCGAAACTGTTCTTGTTTTTCCTGCTTGGCCGCTTCGCTCAGCTTGTTACCAGACCCCTGGAGCGATTGCTCCAAATCTTTCAGCTCCTGCTCATCGGCATCGATGATTTTCTGCCTGGCAGTCGAATACTGTTTAATCTCTTCCAACGCCGCCTTGCCCGCCTTCGATCGCTCCATCACGGCCTGTTGATCCATGACGCCGATCTTTCCAGCATCCCCGGCCTGCGCCGTCTGCACACAGATGGCCAGCACAGCCACACCCATCACCCTGATAATGTCCGTTCCTCTCATCATCACCAGACCTCCGCCCGCTTTAAGGATACTGCCGGTTGAACTCCTCGATGACCTGGCTCGAAATATCCAGGTTCTCCTCATGATAAATGGTCGGGCCGCCTTTGCTCCGGTCGACAATAATCTGTAGCGCCAACCGTTTTGCCACCTTGCCCGTGACGGCTTCGACTTTCTCTCGAAATCCTTCCAGCACATCTTTCTGTTTTTCTTGGACTTCCCGGTTCAGATCGGCGGCTTTCTGTTGATAGTCCTGTACCCGCCGCCTGAACTGTTCTTCCCGCTCGCGTTTGGCCGCAGGGCTTAGAATACCCGCTTGCTTGACCAAATCTTCTTCCATCCGGCGCAATTCTTTTTCATCGAACTCCATGAGCGCCTGACGGTTTTTGGAGAACGAAACCAGCGTATCCTTCGCCTTCTTTCCGGCATTGGTATTGTCAAGAATACGTTGCGCGTCGATCACGCCGATCTTGCCTTCGACCTTGGCTCCCGCTCCGGCGCATCCAACCACGGCCGCCATCAGTACCAGCGCCGCGCCGGCCAACCGCCCACTCATTTGCCAAAACCGCTTCTGACTCATCTCGCTCCAATCCACCGCGCAACACTCGGTTTAGAATATCGACCCAATCGTAAACTCGAAGACCCCGCTTCGTTCGCCTGGACGCGGGTCAAGATTGATGCCGTAGGCGGCGCGCAAGGGGCCGAACGGAGAGATCCAGCGTCCCTCAAGCCCGGCTGTTTTTCTCAAATCGAAAAACGACACCGGCTCACCATCTTTAAAGCCCGCCCCGTAGTCGAAAAAGAGCACCCCGTTCAACTTCGCCTCGGCCGAGATCGTAAACACGAAATCGACGTTGAAGATGATCTGCTTCGCTGCGCCGAACGGGGTACGGGTCGTCTCCACCACCGGGCCGGCCCGGCCGAAGGCAAACCCGCGCAGAGTATTGATCCCACCGACATAGAACCGTTCGCTCAATGGAACCAAGCTCCCGCCGAATGTCTCTACCCCTCCAAACCGACCGCGGACCGACACTCTCGTATCGAAGAGTAGCGGGGTCACCTTGATGACGTCCACGGTATACTTGATGAAATCGTTGGTCCCGCCCATATACGGCGTACCGATATCGAACCCGCCGCCGAACCGCCAGCCGGATCTGGGATCGAGATAATAATCACGTGTGTCTCTGAATGCATGGATCCGGACTCCCGTCGAGGACTGATGCCCGAGCTGGCTGCAGATGACAGCGTTTCTATCGGGGTCATTACTATTACAAATCCCCGCTGCCGGACTTCTGTATTTCAGTTCTTCGGCGAAGAGACTGATGGTTCCCGTATTGTATTCCGACAGCCAGCGGCCGAACGTCACGCTCGCGCCGGTTCGCTCCTCGAAAAACGTCAGATAGTTCGTCATGCTGCGATAGATGTCCATTTGCGCCGATGTCAGCGAATCGTTGATGTAGGGATTGCGGAACGTGATCGATCCGAATTGTCTCCGCTGGCCGAACTGTCCGCTGATGCGGCCCATATAGCCGTATCCGCCGATATTGCCTTCCGTAATGTTGGCGATGGCCATCAGCCGGTCCAGCGAGCTGAACCCGCCGCCGATGCTGAATTGGCCCGTCGGCTTTTCCTTCACCCTGACGTTCAAATCCACTTTGTCGACTGCCACCTTATCGGGAAGAATTTCGACGGTTTCAAAAAATTGAAGATTGTTCAACCGTTGGAAACTTCGCTTAAGGGAGGGCGTATCGATCACATCCTGTTCGTCTACACGAATTTCACGGCGGATGACATTATCGCGAGTCTTGCTGTTCCCGTGAATGTTGATCTGCCGGATACGCATCATTTCCCCTTCTTTCACACTGAAGAGGATAGTGACCGTTCGTTCGGCATTGTTCGGATTGACCGTCGGCGCGATTTCGGCGAACGAGTACCCCTTGCCTCCGTACATGTCCGTCAAGCGTCCGATCTCGTCCCGCAGTTTGGCGCGCTGAAAAATTTCCCCCTCCTTGATCCTCAATCCTTCCCGAAGCTCGGCGTCTTCAAACACCATATGACCGCGAAATCCCACCTCCGCCACGGTAAACGGCTCCCCTTCGAAGACATTGAACGTCACCACGAACCATTTCTTGTCTTCGGTCAGTTCGACGGAAGACAGGCTGACCCTGGCGTTGAAGTACCCTCTATTGAGCAGCACTTCCTTGATCCGCTCCACATCGTTCCCCAATTCGTCGCGCTTTAGGAGACCCGCATCGGAGATGGACGACGGCAGCTTGAACTGCGTGAAAGGCCCGTACCATGGAACCCATTCCCTGGTCGTGATAACTTTGAACAGCTCATCCTTGGTCGTCGCGCGCAGGCCGTCGAAAATTACGGTTTTGACCCGCGCCTTATCCCCCTCTTTCACGAAGAAGGTCAAGCGCTTGCGATCCTGGTCCAACGTTTGGACTACCGGAATGACCTGGCAATTGTAATATCCGTCTTTCTCATAGGCTAGTCGGATATTCTCGGCGCTTTCCTTCGCCTGTTGCTGGTCGAGAAACGCTTGAGCTTTGATGATCGTCTTTTCTTTCAGCCTCTCGTCGCTCAGATTTTCATTTCCGTCATACACGATCTCCGTGATGAACGGCTTCTCTCGGACGACGTATACGACGGCTATCCCACCCGGCCCCCGTTCAGTTTCGACTTGGACATCCTCGAACAAACCCGAGTCGTACAGGATCTTGACCTGCCCGCGCACTGTCTCAGATGCATAGGGGTCTCCCGCCTTGAGCGTGAGGCGCCCGACGATAGCGGGAACTTCGATGCGCTTGTTTCCGCGGATCTCGATCGACGTGATCTTCGACTCGGACGTCTGTGCGTCCGTTTCATACCACCCCGGCAACACAGAGACCGCTATGATCAGCACAAGAAACCATCGGGGTCCGTTGAGGAAGGCTGTGGTCACGGGCTAGAGTTCCAATTCCAGAATGCCAAGAGGGAGGGCCGTCCCACGTAATCTTCACGATCACCGGAAAGCATGAACGAACCTCATACCATCCAGCCTGTCTTGATGTGCAGACCATATCGAACACGACTGCTGCCACCAGCCCGTCCTTGCAAAACTCCCGGATTATATTGAGGCGTCTCGACGTTGTAAAGGACTCGCCTGATTTTACGAGGCGATGTGTACTCTGCTCCGGATTGATCATCGCTGACCGATGCGTCGGCGCTCTATACGTCCGGGTGCCTGTCCCTCGTGAAGTGTGAAGCCGCTCCGCCGACGGTGCGAGGCAAGCGCGGGACGGAAAGAGAGCAGATCTCATTTTGCTTGCGAGACACGGTTCGACAGGCTCACCATCCTGAGTAGAGTCGAAGGACGAGATACGCGTCGCGCGTCGAACATTGGGCGCATTCGCCCATTTCTTGACATCACCAAACCCATCACATAGTATCCGTTTCATGTCGCGCCTTGCCGTCAGAAAAGCCGTGATTCCAGCCGCGGGGCTGGGAACGCGCTTCCTTCCCGCCACAAAAGCTTCGCCGAAGGAAATGCTGCCGCTGGTGGATAAACCGCTCATTCAATATGCGGTTGAAGAAGCGGTGGCATCGGGCATCGAAGACATCATCATCGTCACAGGCAGAGGCAAGCGGGCCATTGAGGACCACTTCGATCGCTCTGTAGAGCTTGAAGAGAACCTGAAAGGCGCGGGCAAGAGCCAGATCCTGCATCAG
>JAOUEB010000080.1 GCA_029858925.1 Nitrospira sp. | reverse complement strand
AATTGGGACAGTGGTTTGAGGAGCGGGTCAACGTATACGACGACTTCAAGCGGCTTCATCGTCATGAACCCGCGGCAAAGGCCTGGGGGATTTCCATTATTGCCGGCTCCGGGGTTGAGATCGATTTTGGTCCGATGACGGCCCTGCCGGCCAAGTAGGAGGCTCGTCTACGTACGGGCACATCTATAACGCGTCTATGGGCCAATATAATAGTTGTCGCGTAGGTTGATGGTATGCCGATCTGGAAAGTGTTGGACATAGCCTTGGGGATGGCGGTCATGGGGACCGTGGGGACTCTGATCGGGTTCACCGTGGGCGGGGGATTACTTCCAGTGGCCATTGCAGTGGGGCTGGTTTTGGGTTGCATCATCGGGTTTTTGGGCGGACGCCGATTTTTCATCAGTATTATGATCGGAACGGTGCTGGGTGGCGCGTTGGCCTGGGTGGTGGCCGATGCCGACCGGATTTGGGTTGGGGCGGGAGCGGGCGCTGCGATGGGCGGCTTTCTTGGCGTCCAGATTTCGATGCTTTTGGATATGCGCGCGGCCAGGAAGGCGCCGCCGGAGCAAGCTGAATCGTCCGTGTCTCAACCGTGAACGGGAAGAGGGGACTGCGTGGAAAATAAGGGCGTGTTATATGGGTCCATCATTTTCGTGTTCGCGTCATTTTTTCTCATGATCGGCCTGCTGCTCTATGAGTCCTACAAGGCTGGGCAGATGAAGGAATTGGCTGCGTCCATCCAGTCTGAAGCACGAGAGACCGTGACCAGTCTGCCGACTCAGGACTATTCGATGTACAAGACGAAGATTGGAGATGAGGGCCGCGAAATGGTCCAGATTCCGGAAGGACCGTTTACCATGGGGAGCCAGGATGCCGATCCGGACGAAACGCCGGAGCATCAGGTCTTCTTGAAGGGGTTCTTTATGGACCGGAAAGAAGTGACTCAGGCGGAATACGCGCGGTTCGCCAAGATGACCAAGCGTTCGATGCCGAGGATCGAGGTGTTCGAAGACGATCAGTCGAAGCTGCTCCAGCCAGAGTTTGCCGCCATGAGTGTGTCGTGGGATGACGCGATGGCCTACTGCCAGTGGGCCGGCAAGCGCCTCCCGACGGAAGCGGAATGGGAAAAGGCGGGACGCGGGGAAGGCAAGAGGAAATATCCCTGGGGAGAGAAGTTCGCCGTTCACGCAGCCAATATGAGCGGCAGCGAAGATGGCTATAAATACCTTGCACCTCCCGGATCGTTCGAGGCGGGACGGAGCCCTTATGGGCTCTTCGATATGACCGGCAATATTGCGGAGTGGGTGGCCGACTCCTACGACGAGCACTATTATAAGAAATCTCCGTACCGCGATCCCAAGGGACCGGATAATGCGGATCTGAAAGTCGTGCGGGGAGGGTCGTGGCGGGAGACTGAACAGAATGCGCGGCTCTCCAAACGATTCGCCGCGAAACATTGGCGGACGGATATTACGATCGGGTTCCGTTGCGCGGGGGATCCTGATCTTCCGGGTGGCACCCCTGCCTCCTAGGCTGCATGATTCACGGGTACGTCTATTGCTCGCCGACCTGCTGCTCCGTCCTTCGTCGCTCGTATCTCGTGAAGCGTGAAGCGCAGGACGGAAAGAGTGTTTCTGTATCGGGTATCGTTGTTCGCGAGATACGAGATACGCTTCACGAGCAACGCGATTCCACGCGATTTTGTGAATAAGGCGGGCTAGGCCGATATGCTCGAATCAAAATTCAAAATTGTCTTCCTGTTTGTTGTGTTGGCCTGTGCTGCCCTCCCCATCGCGGGCATCATGAAAGGCACGACTCTGACGCCATTCGAAGAACCATCTGGTGAATCGACGAATGTGGTTGAGCGGGAGCCGGACAACGCGACGAACGAAGAGCCGGTTTCGGAGGACATGGTGACGATCCCGGCCGGGCCGTTCGTTCGTGGAACTGAGAGCGGCGGGTTCGATGAGCAGCCGTCACGGACTATTTACTTGGATAGTTTTTCGATTGATCGGCATGAAGTGACCAATCATTACTATCAGCAGTTCGTCGCTGCCACCGGCCACCGGAAGCCCGGGTTGCCCGCGCGCTATGTGAAGAGCATCGGTAGGATGAAGGGAACCAATCAGCCGATCGTCTATGTATCATGGGACGATGCGACGGAATATTGCCGATGGAAGGGGAAGCGGCTTCCGACGGAGTCGGAATGGGAAAAAGCGATGCGTGGCAGCGATGGGAGACTCTGGCCTTGGGGGAATAAGGAGCAGGCCAATGGCGCCAACTGGGCCCGAGTGGATGACGGGCATGAAGTGTCCGCATCGGTGGGAAGTTTCCACACTGACAAGAGTCCGTACGGGGTAATGGATGGGGCTGGCAATGTGTTGGAGTGGGTAGCCGATTGGTACCAGGAAGTCTACTACAAGGAATCGCCGGAGAAGAATCCCCCGAGCCCTGAGCATGGGACGTATCGGGTGCTTCGAGGTGGAAGCTTTACGACGACCGGCGCCGATATTCGGATTACCAGCCGCAGCAAAATGATGCCGGATTTTCGTGATGAAACGATCGGATTCCGCTGCGCGAGCTCAAAACTTTCAGCAGATGAGAAGCGGGGCGAGAATTCCGGCGCTAAAGAAAATCAAAATAATAAAGAATCAAAAACACGGCCAAGATGATGTTGACAACCATACCGGCCAAAACTATAATGTCGAACACTTTTGAGTTTTGCGCCATGATTTTCCTTACGTGAACAGGCTCACAATCGAGCTTCGCTCAATTTGAATAACATAGGGTTCCCTGGCTGTCAAGAAACGCGGAATCTCATCGGCTACCCATCAATCGATCAGCAATAAGGAGTCAGCGATGGCATCGGCAGCACCTCAAGATAGCGAGATCAAGGTCAAAATCGGCAAGATGATTTTCTACATCACCATCGCGGTTGGGTTATGGTTTTTCTATTGGTTTGCCGGGATTCAGTGTCCCTGTTGATGGCCGATGATTGCGCGATGCGCGGGTGGTGTGTTTCTGGAAGTATGTGGGTAGGAAGAACGAAGAAGGGGAGAAGAGGATATGAGCGCGCTGAATAATCCGGTCGTCGCAGTGATCATTTCCATCATCGTTGCGGTGGGGTATTTCGCGATGGTCGATCATTATCTGATGGACATGCAGGGCTTGGACTTCTGGTATCTCTTGCGCGGTTAACGCAGGGTGGCGGTACCAACCAGAATCGAAACCGAATCGCATACAGAAATTTCATGGACTTTATTCGCATTGCATCAAGGAGGTATTTCATGGGTCTCGTAACCCGGAAGAACCTGTTGGCCATCATGGGGTTGTGCGCGATGGTGGGCCTCCTTCTGCTTCCGATCGTTATGGCGTTGCCGTCGCCGGCTACCGGTGAAGAGGCTCCAGCTGCTGACGGGGCAAAGAAGGAAGGTGAGAAAGTCGAGAAGGGGCGCGATGTCTATTACAAAACGGAAGGCATCGTGTCGGGCGCTCCCGCTCCCAAGACGGTCGATGGCCCCAGGGACTATCCCCGGTACAACTTTGAAAGCCGTGTCCTGCTCTGGTTTGCCAATCAGCAGCATCTCTATTACGGCAGCTTCGTGTTGGCCGTCCCGATCTTCTGTATGATCATCGAGTTCATGGGGGTGGTGACGAAGGATAAGGCGTTGGCGAAGCGCTATGATCAGCTGGCCTACGACTTCATTAAGATCAGTCTCACGGCCTACTCATTGACTGCGGTTCTGGGCGGTATTTTGATCTTCACTTTCCTGACGCTCTATCCGGCATTCTTCGGGTATCTGTCCGGCATCTTCCGCCCGGTCATGCATATTTATGCGCTGATTTTCCTGGCGGAGAGTGGAACCCTCTACATCTACTATTACGGCTGGGACAAGATGAAGGAAGGGTTCTTGAAGTGGATTCACCTGAGCATGTCGGTCGTCCTCAATATCATCGGTACCTTGCTCATGTTCTTGGCGAATTCGTGGATCGGCTTCATGATGTCGCCGGCTGGTGTCGATGAGCAGGGCCGCTTCCTTGGGAATATCTGGCACGTGATCCATACCGCGTTGTGGAATCCGCTCAACTTGCACCGCATCCTGGGTAACATGGCCTTCGGCGGAGGCGTCGTGGCCGCCTATGCCGCCTATAAGTTCCTGGCATCGAAGACCGATGAGGATCGAGCGCATTACGATTGGATGGGTTACATCGCCATGGCGCTCGGCGTGGCGTTCTTGATCCCGCTGCCGTTCGCTGGCTACTGGCTGATGCGCGAGGTGTATGCCTATCGCCAGCAAATGGGAATTACCCTCATGGGTGGCTTGCTTGCCTGGCTGTTTATCATTCAGGCGACCATGATCGGCATCCTCTTTCTCAGTACCAACTACTATCTGTGGCAGGCCATGGGCCGAATGCGCGGGGCTGAAAAATATCAACGGTACATCAAGTATCTGGTGTTCTTGCTCGCGTGCGGCTACATAGTGTTCATCACGCCGCACACGATGGTGATGACTCCGGCGGAATTGAAAGCCATGGGAGGCCAGCAGCATCCAGTGCTGGGTAATTATGGAGTTATGTCCGCCAAGAATGGCGGTATTAACGTCATTATTACGACCACGATTCTGAGCTTCGTCTGGTACATGCGAGGCAATAAGGTCTCGACTGTGTCATGGGCCAAGTTCGGAAACATCTTTATGGGCGTATTCTTTGCGTGCGCCTATATCAATATTATCGGGCTCGCCGTGTATGGATATTACATTCCGGCGAACGTACGAGTCGGGCTCTCTGTCCCGCAGGTGGCGACGACTCTCTCCTGCCTCTTCTTCATGTTTGCCCTTAACAGCGTCATGATGAAGGGGGCAAAACAACTGGGGCCGATCGAGTGGGGGAAGATTTCCGCCCGTTCGCAATATGCGCTCATCATGTTGGCGACCGCCTTTACCTGGATGATGGGGTTGATGGGCTACATTCGCTCCTCGGTCCGTCTCTTCTGGCACGTCAACGAGATTATGCGCGACAACTCCCCCTGGGCTTACACCCACACGGTGGGATTTGCGGCGAATATGATTTCCTTCAACGTCTTGTTCTTCTGGGTCAGTATTCTCTTCGTCTTCTGGGTCGGTAGTTTGGCGACCAAGAAGGCCCCTGTTGAAGCGAAGGTGGGAGTTCCTGGCGCGGTGCCGCAGCCGGCCGGAAGCCACTGACTTGAGCATCTAGGCATGTGACAAGTATGGGCTCGCCGTGGAAAGGTCACTCTCCACGCGGGAGCCGGAGGAGGTCAATACCTTGGGTAACATGATTAGCGAAGCCCTCTCGATGGGTTGGATGGCCATGGCCATTCTGGCAGGTTTGCTCGTCTACTTTCAGGTGTCCATCGGCGATCCTGCCGCAAAGAAACGCGCAGTGTTCAAGACTTTCATCGGGATTGTCGCTACGTTCTTGCTGTTCATGGCGATTGCCAACTACAAGAACAATTTTTACGGTGAGAATCGCTTGCTGCCTGTATCACTTGTGATCATTACCGTCACAAGCTTCGTCATGGCGCTGTATTTCACCAATCTCGGCGCGTTGTTCAAAATCGGCGGGTTTATGTTCTTTGTGGCAGCCTTTCTTTCGGGATACGGCAATTGGTTGCCACAAGTTGAGGGCGGTTTTCCTCCGGTAGTGGAGAAGGTGACATGGGATTCCATGACGCCTCAGCAGCTGGCCGATAAAGGCGAAGAGATTATCTTCGGCGGCATCGGGAAGAGCTCCGTACAGGGAGAGATCGGCAAGGGGCAATGTCCGTTGTGTCACGGTTTTCAAAAGGGGTTCTTAAGCGAGCGAGCGCCGAATCTCTTTGGGCTTCCTGATCGGGCAGAGAAGGAGCGGTTGTCGGATCCCCGCTATAGCATGGGCGCGCCGGAGAAGCGCGACACGGTTGAAAAAGAAGCTTGCCCTGGTTGTGGAACGGCAACCAGTGCACAGGAGTATATCGCCGAGTCGCATGCCTGCCCGAACTGTTATGTCGTGGCAGGGTTTGGGCTGAAGGGCTCCAACGATCGGGAAAGT
The DNA here is from genome assembly GCA_029858925.1 of Nitrospira sp. GTDB lineage: Bacteria > Nitrospirota > Nitrospiria > Nitrospirales > Nitrospiraceae > Nitrospira_D. Next base: position 536 of record JAOUEB010000080.1, on the reverse strand, counting down.
CAGATGCCAAAGATTCATAAGCCACCGATCTCGTTGAGTTTGTCTGAGCTGGCTGCGGTGGATGCCTGGATGTATCTTCGTGAAGGCAAGGAGCCGCCTTCGTATGAAGATCTGGTCAAGTCATACGAGAAATTTATTCCAGAATCAGATCGGCCTGCGGAGCAAGAAGATAAGCCGGCCGGCCCGGCAAGCGCCTTGTTGGCCGACGGGTCTGAGCCGGTCGATCAGATCTTTGCCAAGGGGCAGTGCGTGTCGTGCCACACGATTCCCGGTATCCCTGGCGCAATCGGCACGATCGGTCCTAAGCTGGAAGAGGGGACGACTGCCTCGCAACGCATAAAGGACCCTGGATATAAAGGCACAGCCAAGTCGGCAGCCGAGTATATTATGGAGTCGATTGTGGAGCCGAGCGCATACGTCGTGAAGCCGTACCCGGACAACACCATGCCAAAGATATTCGGGCAAAAATTGAGTGCGGGTGCGCTGAAAAAGATCGTCGACTATCTGTCGCAGGTGAAAGCAGGCGCGCCACCGCC
>JAOUEB010000079.1 GCA_029858925.1 Nitrospira sp. | reverse complement strand
GAACTAGGCGTCGCCGAATTGTCTCAGTCCGCCCATGAACTCATGGCAGCGCTGGCGGCATGGCAATTGGCCGATTCCATCCATCGCGCGAGTGAAGAAACCTTGGCCGCTTCGATTGCCACAGCGGCATCGTCCACCGCGCGGCGCGAGTGGATGCACAGCAACAGCCGCCTCCCGACTCTTTCTGATCTCGTTCGATTGCTGGCGGAACAACCGCCGCCGGATCAAGTCCAATCCGAGTCCTTGACGAAACAGACGGCCCTTCTCCTTGCAGCCCACCGGGTGGCATTTGAGGCGCATCAAGGGGCGATTGCCGCCTGGTGGTCGCTCCGCGAGTGGAAAGACCGCGTCAGGCAAACCAGAGGCCTATCGCGCCTCTGCGGGACGTGGCAGTGGACGATCCACAATCACCAGCACCATCAGGAGCAGAAAACTGTCATGCTCTTTCCTCCGGCCGGACATCAACCGCCTAATATTCCGTTGCCGGCTGAAACCGTCATCCTCGGCGACAGTATTTACTTGCGGTGGGAGCGCAGCGGCCACGTTGAGGAAGACAGTCTGCTGTTCGTCACGGACGGGCACAAAAAGGATGGGCGCAACGACACACTGCGAATTGAAGGGTCGTTTGTGAATAACACCGGAGGATGGGGATCGATTGCGGCCAAGCGCACCGCCGATTGCCGGCCCTAAAACAAAGAGCAGAGCCTATAGCGTATCACTTATGGCACAAGCCGCGCTGAGTCTTAAGTTCTTAGTTGTGAGTTATCAACTCAACACGTAAAACTCATAACTCAAAACTTTCCGCTAGGTCCCGTGCTATACGCCATACACTATCAGCTCTTTTCTCCGTGACTCACTCCCTGCCAAACCCGCCAGCCGAAAATCCCCCACCCGATGATAAAGGTCAATCCGCCGAGGGGGGTGATCGGTCCCAGCCACTTCAGTCCCGCAAGCGCAATGCCATAGAGACTTCCGCAGAACAACATGATCCCCGTTGCAAAGAGCCACCCGGCTATGGCCAACCGCCGATCGCCGTAGACTCTCATCGCTATTCCGACCAGCACCATCCCGAAAGCATGGTACATCTGATACCGGGTCGCCGTGTCATAGGCCGCCAGCATGGGCGGCTCCAGTATGGTCTTCAGCATGTGCGCGCCGAACGCGCCAGCGGCGACACCCACCCCAGCCAATACACACCCAATCGCAATCACCCGCCGAGACGATGCGTTCGCGTCCATGATCGTGATCCCTCAAGATTTCTTCATACGGACAAACAAATCGACGCATCATAACGCGGTTGCCCGCCGATTCGCCATGCACAAGGAGATACAACGCTCAATATTCAGTGATACATGTCCAATCAAGCAGTGAAAATTGAGAATGGAGCATTCTCTGTCCACGCGAGATCAGCCTACCGCGATGCCTGTCGCAAGTCATGTCGCGATTCTGTCGCAATACTTCACAAACACTTGCCCTTCAGATGATAGCGGACAGCCCGGGCGGCTCCCTTCGCGACCGCCACACCCCGTTCGACCAAACCTTGAAGGTCACGCTGGAGGGTGCGCCAGTGGAGTCCGTCACATACGTACCCTCGTCTTGCCCCGTCCACCGCCGAAGAGAACGGCTACCAGCGAGTTCGAACGGGATATTGCGTGATCAGAGGGTCCGGTGTCAGCAGCAGGCAATCATGTTCAATTGCCTGGCAGATGAGCATGCGATCAAACGGGTCTCGATGCAGGGCAGGAAGTTTGGCCAGATGGAGGACGGCTCGTTCATTGAGCGGAAGTGCCGCAATCCCATGTCGTTCCCGTTGCTCTATGATGAAACGGTCGATCGCGCTCGGCAGAGGCAGCTTACCAAGAGCATGCTTCACGGAAAGTTCCCAGACGGACACCGCGCTGAGCAGCACTTCGTTGGCGGGATTCGCGAAGATCTCCTTCGCAGCAAGAGACAGTTCTTTGGCCCCAGCGATGATCCACAAGAACGTGCATGTGTCGAGCAGGCACCTCACCCGTGCGCGCCTTCGAACGCATCGAGCAGCTCATCAGGCAGAGGTTCGAAAAAGGAACGGGGGACGGAGAATCGGCCCTTGGCCAGGCCGATCGGACGCGGTTGAACCGGGGGTTCCGGCAAAGCCGTAATCTCTGCAACCGGACGATTGCGCTTACACAACAGAATCCGCTCTCCCGCTTTCAGTTTCGCCAGATACTTCGAGAGGTGGGTTTTGGCCTCGTGAATGTTCAATTTAATCATGGCGCAAGACTAGACCAGGAAGTGAACTAAGTCAAGCCAGCGGATGCCCCTTTCCCAGAGGGGCATCTTAATGGGGCGTGACATGCGTATGGACCCACAGTACCAACCCGCATTATTCATGAGCGCTCCTACTGCGATCCCCGATCCACAGCTCCGTTCTTCGTCGCTCGTATCTCGTGAAGCGTGAAGCGCGGGACAGAAATGGAATGAAATCCTCATTCCTTGCCGCAACCCAGTTCCCACAGCGCGCGATTGATACTCTCCGGTTCGACCGGCAGCCAGGCGTCTTGGTCCACGTATCCATTCGCCGATATGCCGGTTCCCATATGCCGTGAGAACTCCGTGAACGCGAGCAGACGCACGCGCTGCGCCGCGCAATCGAATTGTTTGCGTGTTATCGTCGATAAAAACCGGTGGGAGCCCATCATGAAAGAGCCGAACCCCGCGTTCCCTTGCATCCACTTGTAGTCGGTCAATTGCCGGATCGTCACCAGATTCTCTTCCCGGCTGACTGTGTCCGGATCGATATAGACGGTCTGACGCCCCGGATCCAGATAGTCCTTCTCGACCGCCGCCCAGCCGGCATAGGCCGGGGCACAACTCAGAACCAGCAAGGCCATGCAGAACATGCCGTATCCGATAATGCCGCCAATAGGCCATGGTAGACGATTTTGTGGCGCTGAGTTGTACGAGTTCCGAAGAGATGCAGATCGGGACGGCACTCGGCAGATAGCGAACATGGAGGCGGTACGCCGCAGCCCCTGGCCTGCCAAATGGATCAGACGTCAGGATGAAACAAACATCGTGAACGGAAACCCGTTAGGCGTCAAATACGTGGTTGCATCCCTGACAGGAGAATTTCGAGGCAACGGACTTCTTCCATTGATCCAACTTCTCCTTATAGACCTTGTTCTTCCAAGTAGCATAGCCTCCCCACACAATCAAAAAGCCAATGGTGGAGAGGAAATCCGCCATTTCATTACTCGACGTCGCCTCCCCCGGCGTCGCCATACTAAACACGATACCTGTGCTGACTGGAACGGCAAGCAAGAATCCCTGGAGAAGCCCCCAGGGCCGCTTCGGCGCATTGTATTGGGCAGGCAGTCCGCTCTTCTCGCCGGTTTTTGATTGCTGCTCCGCAATTTCACTGATTCGTTTGGGATTGCCAGCCTTGCACGAGGGGCAGGTAAGCTTGGCGGCCATGTGGCACCTCCTCCATGGGCAAATTCTCAAAACCCGTCTACCGTCTCATCATTTGCATCATAATACTTTTCCCAAGGCCTATGCCAGCCCCCTCTTGGCCACTGGGGATCACCACAGAATCCGAACGCCGCGACCGGCCGGCTCCACATTTTCGATTGGACTTCCCGATGCCGTCGCACTTAGGATAAAACCAGTTCGTCCATCACACACAGATGGAAAGGAGAGACACCCATGACACGATTCGGCGCTGCACCCGTCATCCTGACAGGGATTCTGCTCTTGACCGCAGCCGTCCTACTACCTCTCGCGCCGGCATTCGGCGAGGGTGGCGCGCGACGCGATGTGGTCCGTCATGCTGCTGAAGGCACGGCAGACAGTGCCGCTCCCGCCTCACTGTCAAAACATGCGACGATTATGGATGCGAAAGGGAATGTGCTTCGCAAAGGCACCAATGGCTGGATGTGCATCCCGGATAACCCGGACACAGTCGGCACAGACCCCATGTGCATGGATGAACCCTGGGCCGGATTTGTCGATGCGATGAAGAATAAGCGAAGCCCGGCGTACACCCAGGTCGGGATCGCCTACATGCTGCAAGGCGACAGACCGGTCAGCAACACCGATCCCTTTGCGACGAGTCCCAAGCCCGGCGAAGATTGGGTCGAAGGGCTCGGCGCGCATATCATGGTGCTCGTCCCGGACCAGGCTTCGCTAAAACAAACCCCAACCGACTCAAAGAACGGCGGGCCTTGGGTCATGTGGGCTGGCACGCCCTACGCGCATCTGATGATCCCGATCGACAGTTACCCGGCACAATGAAGATATGACCACGCATAAGACGCGAAAGGGTTCAGTCGCTCAGCCGACATCAGCGTCACGGGAGACTCTATGAGAATGTTTCAAGTGCGGCAAACGATCAATTATGAACTGACCCTGGCGGCGGGAACCGAGCAAGAAGCCATTCTGAAAGCCAAAGGCATTCCCCTGACTCAGTGGACAGCGGAGCAACCCGAGATCACGGCAGAATTGATCGATGAGACGGATGAAATCGACGACTACTGATCTGCGCAGGCCCTACATCACTCATGACGGGTCATGCCGAACCTGCTCAGGCATTCGCTCATCGGGAAACGTATCTCGTCCTTTGACTGCGCTCAGGACGGTGAGCCAGTCGAACCGTATCTCGCAGGCAAAGATGTAGCTCTCTTCTTCCGTCCTGCGCTCGCCTTGCACCGTCGGCGAAGCGAGCTCCACGCTTCACCAGATACGAGCGACGAAGAGCGCAACGGTGTATCGGGGTTACAGTAGAAACGTCCTCGAATACTGCAGGCTATGAATTGCGGCTCGCCTCGTCTACTTTCCTCAAGCAGTCATTAAACGCCCCTCGCCTTTGAACAAACGACCAAAATAGTTTGTACCGATTCAGCATTTCCAACTGCGCCACGTATTCGTTGCATTGCTTCTCTTTCCATGGTTCTACGTTGTCAGGGGGCGCCGTCACAATCCAGGCTCCGCCTACCAGGGCGCAAACACCCAGAACCACGCTTCCGATGAGTATCAGTCCTCTCTTGATGTCCATGAATCCCTCTCTAGTTGCGTTGAAGATCGAAGCATCGCCTGGTCTGTTCTGACAGAAACGCACCTATCCAACTTGGTGCCGGAGGCCGGAATCGAACCGGCACGGGCCTTGTGAGCCCGAGGGATTTTAAGTCCCTTGCGTCTACCAATTCCGCCACTCCGGCAACTGCTCCCTCAAAAGCCACGCCATGCGTCAATCGTCAACCGGCCATCACGATTCAGACGGCTCTCCTCAATATCACCGTGACTGGCTATCGCGCGACAAGCGGCGACTCACAAACTTATCCCCCTGGATCGCCCTGGACTCGGCTGAAACCTAGGTGTCACTTTGGGAAAAGCTAGAGCGGCGAAACTGTAGCATCGGGGCTGGCATGATTCAAGCGGGACGGCTCAGCAGTCAAAGCAACGAGCCATCTGCTCAAAACGCGGCCGGCCTGTCCCGCGAGAAATCGAGGAGACAGGCCGGCTACTGACTCGTTGTAGAATTCAGTTCAACGCCGCGGTGAGGACCGGCGGCTCTTCGCAATTCATCACTGCATGGTTCCGGCGATCGATGGCTTCCTTCACATTCGACTGCACCGAGCGGCCCAGGCGAATGGCTTGGACTTGAGCCTTTTTCGCATACCGGCTGAGGTCTCGGCGAGTGTGCGCGCCTGCCTTAGGGGCAAAGAGAAGCCCGAGCCCCGCTCCAAGAATCGCTCCCCCTGCGAGCATCGCCGCAACCTTTGCCACTTGCTTTCTTTTCTCCGACATGGCGAACCTCCTGATCAATAGGGTGATGACACATGGTGAAGAGGCCTCTTGTTCGTCCCTCTTCTAATACTGCCACCATACAGCAGTAATCGTGCCAGGCCATAGCCGACGCTGATTTAGCCACAATACATGAGTTCTGCCTCCACCGATTAACTCCGACTAATACAGGTGTTCGCTTTGCGGACAACCCACAACACAGTCGTTTCAAAAATCCAACAGTGTAGGGAGATGTATACCGACCAATCAGCTACTGTAGCCACTTTGCAGAGTCAAGCGGCTTGACTTCAGACGGCTGTCCGATCGGCTTGCAATGGGATGCCGCCTCCCCTATGATCCGTCCGCTTATATGTATGGAGTACGCGTGGGCTCATTCGGCGCAATTCCCTTTCCCAATATCAATCCGGTCTTTCTAGAACTCGGCCCCATCCAGTTCCGTTGGTATGGGTTGATGTACCTGATCGGACTCACGTCCGCATATCTGCTTATCAAGCGAACGGCGAAAGCGAAGGCCTTGCCGCTCGGCCCAGATCACATCTACGACATGGTGGTCTTTGCGGCCTTCGGAGTGTTTCTCGGCGGCAGAATCGGCTACACGCTGTTCTACAACTTCCCCTACTACTCACAGAACCCCTTGAAGATTTTCGCCGTCTGGGAAGGCGGCATGTCGTTTCACGGCGGACTACTCGGCACGATCGTGGCCTTGGTGTGGTTCAGCAAGCGGCGTGGACTGCCCATGTACACGATCGCAGACCTGGCCGCCTCCGTCACACCGATCGGTCTCGGTTTCGGCCGGTTAGGTAACTTCATCAACGGCGAACTCTATGGACGGGCGACAGATGTGGACTGGTGTA
>JAOUEB010000077.1 GCA_029858925.1 Nitrospira sp. | reverse complement strand
CGAAGCCGGTCTGGCGCAGGCGCGCCACTTCGGCACGCAGACCCAATACGACAACGTCTCTCATAAAGGCCACCACGACCACCTCATCTGCACCGGCTGCGGAAAGATCGTGGAGTTTGAAAACTGCGACATCGAACGGCTCCAGGAAGAGGTGGCCGCCCGCAACGGCTTCACCATCAAGACCCATCGCCTAGAACTTTACGGCCTCTGTTCCCGCTGTCATCATTGACCGCCGCCATTTTTTTTGGTATCTTTTTGAGAGGATTTATCAATTTCAATTTAACGAAAGGTGTCGCCCGTGTGGAATTTCGCACAACGCCGGCTCTCTTCCCCTCAGGCTTTCAGGCCCCGATTTGCCCTGATCGCGGTGGCGTTCTGCGGCCTGTTCCTCTCTGCATGGCCGAATGGCTCGACCCCGGTATGGGCCGAGGAGAAGTTGACTGTGTATTCGGGGCGCGCCGAACGGCTGATCAAGCCGGTGCTCGATTCATTCACCGCGAAAACCGGCATTCGAATCGACCTGCTCTCCTCCGGCACCACCGAGCTGGTCAACCGGCTGAAAGTGGAAGGAGACCGCAGCCCGGCTGATCTCTTCATTACCAATGACGCCGGCAGCCTGGAGATGGCCCGTACTGCGGGACTCCTTCGTCCGCTGAGCATGCGGGAAGTCGACCGCGCAATCCCTCCGCAATTCCGCGCCGCGGATAATAGCTGGATCGGCTTGTCCGGTCGCTTCTGGATTATCGTCTATAACACTACCCTGGTGAAGCCGGATCAGGTCAAATCGTTGCTCGATCTGGCAAACACCGAATGGAAAGACAAGATTGCGATTCCAAATTCCGGCAGTGAGTACTTACAGGCGGGCGTCTCGGTCATTCGCGCGAGCGTTGGAGACGAACGGACGAAGAGTTTTCTCCAGGGGCTTCGAGATAATGCCGGAAACCAGGTCTATCAGAAAAGCTCTCAAATCGTGGAGGCGGTGGCCAAAGGCCAGGTCGCCATCGGCATCGTGAATCACTATTACGTGTATCGGCATCTCGCTGCGCAACCGACCGCGCCGCTCGCCGTCTTGATGCCGGACCAACATGAGGGCGGCATGGGCGCGATCATGAATGTGGCGGGTGTCGGAATTCTCAAACACACTCCCCGTCTCGACAGCGCCAAACTGCTCGTCGAGTTCCTCGTAGCGCAGGCCGGCCAGAAGATGTTTGCCGATCTCGACAAGGAATATCCGCTCCATACGGAGGTCAAGGCCGATCCCGCCCTCGTCGAGCGCAAGAGCTTTCGCGCAGCCATGGTCCCGCTCACCAAGCTCGCCGAGTTGCGTGAACCGACCATGCTGCTCATCGAGCAAGTAGGCCTCAGATAACGCGCGAGCCTGCTTGTGACACATCTACGGCTTCATGCCGCATTCCCCCTTCAGTTGCTCGTGCTGGCCAGCGCCGCGCTGATTCTTCTGCCGCTGGGCTATGTCACCGCCCTCGCTTTGTCGGCCGATTTGGCGGTGTGGCAGCGCCTGTGGGCCACGCGCATTCCCGAGCTGCTGACCAATACCGTGGCCTTGGCCGGAACCGTGGCCCTTCTCACCCTCCTGTTGGGAGTCTCGACTGCCTGGGTGGTCACGCGATTCGATTTTCACGGACGCCGGCTCTGGGAAGTCGCCCTCGTGCTGCCGTTGGCAATGCCGACCTACGTGTTGGCCTACGTGTACAACTATCTCTTGGGATTCGGCGGCCCGGTGGAACACCTCTGGCAAACGGTAGCCGGGCCTCAGGCCAGAATCTTCTCGCCGCAAAGCTTCTGGGGCGCCACGCTGGTGATGGCGCTTGATACCTTTCCCTTCGTGTATCTCCTCACCCGTAGCGCGCTCTTGAGTTTGAACGTGTCGTTCGAGGAAGTGGCCCGGACATGCGGCGCCTCCCATGTGCGCACGATGCTCCGCGTGACCTTGCCGCTCCTACGTCCGTCGATCGTGGCAGGGACGGCGTTAGTGGTTCTCTACGTGGTTTCAGATTTCGGCGCCGTCTCTCTCTTACGCTACCAAACGCTGACCTATGCCGTGTTTCAGCAAATGACCGGCCGGTCCGACAACACCGCCGCAAGCATTCTGAGTATCTTGCTGGTGGTGCTCGCCCTGCTGTTCTTGCTGGCCGAGCGTTGGTTTCGACGCAAGAGCCGGTTCTACCAAACGACGGGCCGCTACCGCGCGCCGCAACGTGCCAAATGTGGGTGGTCCAAGACTGCAGCCTTCACCGTGTTTCTTGCCGCCATCCTCGGCGCAGCTTTCGGCATTCCATTCTATCTGCTCGTGCAGTGGAGTCTATCTCCTGAAGCTCAGGCGATTCTGGATACCCGCTTCGTCGGCTTCGTATGGAATAGCGCATTGCTCTCTGGCCTGGCCGCCACCGCGGGAGTCCTGATCGGCCTCCCGCTGGCCTATCTGGCGAGCCGGAAACCGACCTGGCTCAATCTGGGCTGTCTGCAGGCGGCTTACGCCGGGTACGTGCTTCCAGGACCTGTTGCCGCCCTGGCCGTCTTGGTGCTGTGCCTCAAGCTGACACCATTCTTCTATGGCACCGCAATCGTCTTGGTCGTCGCCTACGTGCTGCATTTTCTCCCAGCCGGGCTGCAATCTCTCGAACCGGCGCTGCAGCAAGTCACGCCCAATCTTGAAGAAGCAGCCCGCACACTGGGTCTCGGTGTGCAGGCGACCTGGCGCCGGGTGACACTTCCGCTCATCCGCAATGGCTTTATTGCCGCCTGGGTCTTGATGTTTCTGCAAACGATGAAAGAGTTGCCGGCCACACTGCTTCTACGGCCGGTTGGTTTTGACACACTGGCCATCCGCGTCTGGCTGGAAGCAAGTGAAGAATACTATCAGCTGGCGGCTCCATCCGCACTGCTGATCGTGCTGGTGGGTTTGCCGGCATTGGCGCTCTTGTTGTCGCGCGATTGGCGGGCGGCCTAGGTTAAACGATGACGACTGAATCACATCCGGTCCATAGGAATACCGACCAGCTCGACGGCCAGGCCGATCTGTGCGCGCCGGCAACGCCTATTCTAGAACTGCGCTCGGTGTCCTGCGCCTACGATCCGCACCGTCCGGCTATTCGTGATATTTCCTTTTCGGTGCAGGAAGGGGAAATACTCTGCCTGCTCGGGCCATCAGGCTGCGGCAAGACCACCATATTGCGGGCCATCGCAGGCTTTGAGCCGGTGCGGTCCGGAGAAATCTTTCTGTCGGGCCGGCGCGTCTCTTCTTCCTCGGACACGATCCCCACAGAAGAGCGGCATGTCGGCATGGTCTTCCAAGAATATGCCCTCTTCCCTCACCTCCGCGTCGTCGACAATATTGCCTTTGGGCTCACCCGTCTATCCCGATCGGAGCGGGAGAGCCGGGTTCACGAGATGTTGCGACTGACCGGCTTGGAAGGATTCGAGCGGCGCTATCCGCACGAACTCTCGGGTGGACAGCAGCAGCGCGTGGCGCTTGCGCGGGCATTGGCACAGAATCCGGTCGTGCTGCTGCTGGATGAGCCGTTCAGCAATCTCGACCCCGATATGGCCGGCCGCATGCGGCAAGAACTCCATACCCTGTTGCGACGGATGAAAACGACGGCCATCTTGGTCACTCATGACCATGACGAAGCCTTTGCCATGGCCGACCGGATTGCCGTACTGAATCAAGGGGTGCTGGAGCAGATGGATTCGCCGGAGATCATCTACCACCTCCCTTCGACCCCGTTCGTTGCCGACTTCGTCGGGCAAGCCGACTTCATCACCGGACGTATCCAGCAGGGCATGGTCCATACCGAATTGGGCGAGTTTCCCAACACACTGGCTGACGAAGAAGGAACCCCGGTGGTCGTGATGATTCGCCCAGACGACATTCGCCTCCTCCCGAACAAATCGGCTGAACCGCGAATCATCGCCCGGCAATTCCGAGGTTCCGAAAATCTGTATACGGTCCGGTTGGGCTCCGGCCAAATCATCCACAGCAGCGAAAGTTCGACCAGCGTGTATCAGGAAGGGACGGCTGTCGAGCTTCGTGTGTCCGCCACACACACGGTGTTGTTTCGAGCCGATCAATTTCACGCGAGCGAACAACGCGCCCATGCGCCGACAGATTGACAGGCTTCCCCGTGATCTGGCATTGATGAATGGTTCTCCGGCCTCCTCGCCAATGTGGGTTCTACCTTTAAGATAGAGATGTAAGGGATTGCGATGGACGCGCTCAAACACGCGATAGATTACGGAGTCATCGGCCTCCTCTTGGTTCTGAGCCTCTGGTCTGTTGCGATCGCCGTGGAGCGCTGGCTCTTCTATCGTCGAGTGGACCTGACTCAGTACTCCAATGCGCAACTGCTGGAGATCTCGCTCACCAGACGTCTCGTAATCATCGGTACCGTCGCCGCCAACGCTCCCTACATTGGCCTCCTCGGCACCGTCCTTGGCATCATGTTGACGTTTCACACGATGGGGACGTCGGGCACCATGGCGGTCAACACCATCATGATCGGCTTGAGCCTGGCATTGAAGGCCACGGCCGTCGGCTTGGTGGTCGCTATTCCCTGTGTCGTCATGAACAATGTGCTTCGGCGTCGCGTCGCTGAACTCTTGACCCAATACAAGGCACAACATGAAACAGGACATTGATCAGATCAATGTCATTCCACTCGTGGATGTGATGCTCGTCCTGCTGGTCATCGTGCTGACGACGGCCACATTCATCAGCACAGGCCAGATTCCGGTAAACCTAGCGAAGGCCAAGGCTGTCGGCGATCGGAAAGACGTGCCCATCGTCATCACACTGACATCGGAGGGCAACCTGTTCGTCAACGATACGCCGATCCCCGACGGCAGTCTCCCATCTACGCTTCTGACGGAGTCTCGTGAGTCGGCCGTGGTCGTTCGCGCGGACAAAGTCACGGTGCTGGAAAAGTTCGTCGCATTGGTCGACGAAATCCGTGGCCTGGGATTTCAGCAAGTGAGTCTCGAGGTCATTCGGGTTCCATGATCGATACCGGAGGACATCCAATCTATAGGACAAACCCTGAAGCTGCAGGCTGGATTGTGTCTTGTCTGTTGCACGGCGGGTTGGCCATCGGGGCCGTCTTTTTCTTGCAGAACTTGCGGTTGGCGCCGCAGGCGGAACCGTTCACATGGGATGTGGCCATGAGCGCCCCCTCACCGATAGCCACGCCCTCGCCGCCTGGACCAGGCATGGCGCGGCCGGTCTCGCCTCCTGCGCCGCCAATACCCACACGACCGACGACAGACCTCGTTCCTGCACAACCATCTCCGTCGACGCCGGAGCCGGTTGAGACGTCCATAACTTCATCTCCCTCCACCGAGCCAACTCCGCCTTCATCCACCGCATCATCCTATGCCACCCACACTCCTCAACGCGCACCGGCACCGACCGCCGAACCGATGCCTCCTGCCCAGGCTGATTCGCCGCCCACAACCACTGAATTGCCGGCCCAACAACAGATGGTACCGGCTCCTGCGCCACAAGTGACTACCAACACTCACTCCGAACAATCGAAACCTATCAGGGTCGATTACGGATGGCTCTCGGATCTCATGGCCAGATGGATCGAGGATCTCGACAAGCGCTATCCTGTGATGTTGCGAACCGAAGGCATTCAGGGGAAAGTCATCTTGTCGGCATTGCTGCACGAGGATGGAACACTGAGCGACGTGCGCGTGGCCAAGACTTCCGGCAACGCCATGCTCGATCAAGTCGCCGTGGAAGACGTGAAAAAAGGCCCACCCATCTCGCTGTCGCACCCGCTGGACCGGCCTCACATGCCGGTGAAATTCTCGATCATCTACGACCTGAAAACGGTTCGGTAGCTGCCCTGCCCGCGCACCTTGGTTTATGGATCACGCAATCGAGATCGAAGCCCCGACGACAGGGTCATCTTCCCCTGATCGTCGATGATCACCGCTTCCACCCCTGAGAGCCGTTCGATCAATGCCATCCCTCGCTCAGGACCTATGACAAAGATCCCGGTATCGAGACCATCCACCACGGTCCCTTCTTTTCCAATCACAGTGACGCTCTGACAAGACCGCGCAGGCCGCAAGGTCTGCGGGTCAAGAATATGGTGATAGCGGACTCCGTCACGTTCAAAGAACCGTTCATAATCCCCGGCTGTCGAAATGGATTCATCCCGCAAATCGATGACGGCAATCATCGCGCCTTCTTTCCGTGGATGCTTGATGCCCACAGAAAAACCGGCAGCGCCGGGAAGCGCGCCGAATGTTGTGATATCCCCAGACAGCGCGACCACCCCTCCCTGCGCACCGGCTTTCTTCATCTCCTCTGCCGCCCGATCCGCCGCGTACCCCTTTCCAATACCACCCACATCGATCTTCATCCCCTTGTGCAGAAGAAAAATGGTCTGCGCGTCCAGATCGATCTGAATGCCGGCCACATCCACGAGTGGCTTCAACCGTTGCAGCTCTTCATCGCTCGGGATACGTTGCCGTTCGGTCACACTCCATGCCTCAACCGCAGGCCCCACCGCGATATTGAATCCTCCCTCGGTCAGTCCCGCCATCTCCATGGATCGAACCACCAAATCCAACGTTTCCTGACTCACGGTCACCGGCCGGCGACCGGCTTCAGCGTTCACCCGCGAGAGCTCGCTCTCTG
>JAOUEB010000078.1 GCA_029858925.1 Nitrospira sp. | reverse complement strand
ATTTCGGACTGATGGGTATACGGCTCATCGTGGGCCTGACCGTAGCGCCCGACCACTTTTGGTTCGGCGCGAGACTCCCCACCCTGTTTCACTTGGTGTTGGCAGGTTTCATCCTGGTATACGGCAGATTTCATCTCGCAGCCTGCCGCACGATCGGCTCGCATCGCCTGGGAGACGCCGCATGAAGCGGGTTGTTCGGTACGGAGTCTATCCTGTCGTGCTGCTCGGCAGCATATGGGGTAATGTGAGTCTCATGGAAGCGGGAGCAGGCATTCTCTTGTCGACGTATCTGCCGGTGACCATCGGGACCTTGCTTATCATCTGGCTTGAGGTGCGGATGCCCTACCGGGTCTCGTGGAAGCCCTCGGGGAAAGAAGTGGCCGAAGACTCGATGTTTCTCACCCTCGTGCATGTCCTGTGGCCGAAACTGCTCTCGATCGGAGTCGCCTTCGCCCTCTTCGAGCTATGGACCGGACGAGACTGGCCGAGCTATGCGATCTGGCCGAGGGAGTGGCCGATCCCGCTGCAGGCCATCGTGATGGCGCTCATGGTCGATAGCACCAGGTACTGGTTGCACCGCGTCAGCCACGAATGGGGGCCGTTGTGGCGCTTCCACGCCGTGCATCACTCACCGCATCGGCTCTATACGCTGAATGTCGGCCGCTTTCATCCGGTCGACAAAGGACTGCAATTCCTGCTCGACTCGCTGCCGTTCATCGTCATGGGTGTTTCTCCGGCTGTTCTCAGCCTGTATTTCGTGTTCTACGCCGTGAATGGGTTCTTTCAGCATTCCAATGTCGATGTGAAGCTGGGCTGGCTCAACTACTTGATGAGCGGCCCTGAGCTGCATCGCTGGCACCATTCCATGCGCACGCAGGAGTCCAACAATAATTACGGGAATCATCTCATTGTCTGGGATTGGCTCTTCGGGACTCGCTATCTGCCCTCGGATCGTGAAGTCGAGGCGCTGGGGCTCGTCAATCGCCGGTACCCAAGCGGATTCATGGAACAGATGGCGGCCCCCTTTGTGGCCGGGTTGGATAAACAGGCTGCGTAAGGCTTCTTATGACCGATTTGAGACGGACGGTATCGCTTCGCACGGCAATGAGGGGAATCGAGCGCCGTGACTGGACTCCGTTTATCCGTCAAACCGATGATCCGATGGAGGTTCAGCAGGCGCTGCTTCGACAGATGCTCAACCGTCATGCCAAGACAGCATTCGGACGCAAGTATCGTTTCACAACGCTGCGCACGTATGGCGACTTTCGGCGCGCGCTTCCTATGCAGAGTTATGAAGATCTGCGCCCCTACATCGAGGCTCAAGATTATACGTGCAATGCAGAGTTGAACGCGGAACGGCCACGTCTCTTTGCACAAACGAGCGGGACGACCGGCAAGCCCAAATTCATTCCGATACTCAGAGATACACAAACCCGTATTCGAACCTATCAGAGGCTGTTCGCATTTTCACAATATCAGGGAGTGTCTGATATTTTTGAGGGCCGCATCCTAGTGCTGTCCGGCCAACGTATCGAGGGTCGCTTGCCTACCGGCACGGCCTATGGCTCGATGTCCGGTCTTCTGTACGAGTCGCTGCCGCTTCCGATCAAGGAAAAGGATGTGCTCTCAGTTCGCGTTCGTGCGTTGACAGATGCGAGAGAAAAATATCGGCAGGTTGCAGTCTGTATGTTGGCGGAGCCGGCGCTATCTGTGATGGCCGCTCCCAATCCCTCGACGTTCCTCAAGCTGATGGAACTGATTCGGCAGCACTATTCGGATTTAGTCGAAGCGCTGTCGTCGGCAAACGGCAGAGATGCCAAAGGCGCTGTTGTTGTTCCGCAGGCCAGCAGCCGGCGATTGGCGCACTTGCGCGCCTATCTCGGACACGAAGATCAGCTGACATTTGCAACATTGTGGCCGAACGTGCGGGCAGTGATTACCTGGATGGGAGGTAACTGCGGCGTATTGATTCCACAATTGAAATCGATTCTCTCGGAGGATACTGCGCTGATTGAAATGGGGTATCTCTCGAGCGAGTGTCTGGGAAGTCTCAATGTGGATGTGGTGAACAATCGATGCATCCCGACCTTTTGCGACAACTTCTTTGAATTTGTTCCCTTGATCGAGTGGGACAGGGCCGATCCCAGGACGTTGACTCTGGATCAGCTGGAGATCGGTGAGAAATATCAGGTGTTGGTCACGACCCCGGCCGGCCTCTATCGGTACGTCATGAACGATATCGTGGAGGTCACAGGATGGTTCAACCGCACCCCCACGATCCAGTTTGTCCAAAAGGGGAAGGGTGTGACCAACATTACAGGGGAGAAGCTGTACGAGCATCATGTCACCGCTGCTATTGATGCGGTTTTCGCCGAACTGAGGTTGAGTTGCGAATTCTACGTGATGCTGGCCGACGTGGAGGAGCAACAGTACACCCTCTATGCGGAGTCTGGGCCGTCGGTTTTGGATGTGGCATATCGGGTGGAGGAGAGGCTGGGTGAGCTGAACATAGAGTTCAAGGCGAAGCGGGAAAGTGACCGCCTCAAACCATTGGTTGTCCGGCATCTCCGTGAAGGAACAGCCGATGCCTATCGAGAACATTGTCTTCGGAGGGGCCAGCGTGAATCTCAGTTCAAGATGGTGAGGTTGCAATATAGCCGTGACTGTCTATTCGATTTCTCGCCGTACGTGAGGTAGGTTGGTGATGCGGATCAAGAATCTCTCTGTTCAATCTCTGACTATTCCTTTCAAACAGTCCTTTGCGCATGCGTCGGCTGTCCGCGCCAAAACCGAAAGTGTGTTGGTGACTGTGACCGATGATGCCGGCGTGGTCGGGCTTGGCGAAGGATGCCCGCGCTCCTATGTAACCGGTGAGACTGTCGCATCGATCGAGCGGTTTGTGGAGTTGCATCGGGACCAGTGGGTCGGATTCACCGGCATTGATGACATGCGAGCCTGGATCGGCGAGCATGACGCGGTGATCGATAAGAATCCTGCCGGCTGGTGCGCCGTCGAGACGGCTGTTCTGGATCTGCTCGGCAAGAGAGCGGGACAATCGATCGAAGCCCTGCTCGATCTTCCGCCGCTTGCCGGAACCTTTCAATATTCGGCCGTGCTGGGCACTGAAGATCTTGGGTCTTTTAAGAAACAGCTCCAGCGATATCTGGCTGCCGGCTTTACCGACTTCAAGGTCAAGGTGACGGGCCGGCTTCAAGACGACATCGATAAACTCCAACAAGTGGCTGAGGCAGGACATTCGAACATCCAGGTCCGGCTAGATGCGAACAATCTCTGGAGCAATACTGAGTCTGTATTGGCCTATGTGAAGCAGCTTCCCGGCCGCATCACGGCGATCGAGGAGCCGCTCAAGGTCGGCGATTACGATGGATGCCGGCGATTGAAGCAAGAGTTGAACATCCCGATCATTCTGGATGAAAGCTTTCTGCGGGTGGAGCAGTTTGCGGAGCTATCGGAAGGGGCGTCGTCATGGATCATCAACATTCGCATCTCTAAAATGGGCGGCCTTCTGCGGTCTCTCGCCGTCGCTCAGCGGGCTAAGGAGGTTGGCATACCGATTATCATTGGCGCCCAGGTGGGCGAGACGAGTATTTTGACTCGCGTGGCGCTCACGGTTGCGAATAGGTATCGAGACATTCTGCTCGCGCAGGAAGGCGCGTTTGGGACATTACTTCTGGAGCGGGATCTCTGTGAGCCACCGCTGATGTTCGGGGCTGCGGGACGACTCGATGCGAACGTGTTGAGCGGAGGAGCCGGGCTGGGAGTTATCCTCGGGGACGTCCTGTAGCCGGTAAAAGCGGGCTAAACGTGTGCGCCGGATCCTGTCGCGGCATCTCCACGATAGAATCGGACCCGGATTTGTTCCGTTGTCGCCAGGAAGCCGGAATGAATGTGCTGCTCGACGAAGGCGAGGAAGAACTCTATCTTCTCCTCCGTGTCGACGAGTTCAATGATGATCGGCAGGTCTTCCGACAAGCGCTCGATCTTGAATGTATGGATGACGCGGCTATTGGCTCCGAATCCCATCAAGCCACGCAACACGGTGGCCCCTGCCAAACCGTTGGCCTTGGCCTCTGTGACGATCCATTCATAAAGCGGTCGCTTGTCGTAGCGGTCGCCCTCGCCAACAAAGATGCGCAACAGCATGCCGTCCGTGGGAAGCATGGATTACCTCCAGATCTGGTAGGCGAGGGTGTAGCCGAGCCATACCGCTCCGAGACCGAGCAAAACTTGAGCGCTTACGTTCAGTAGTGCCAACGCCTGTCCACCATCGCGCAGGAGATTCATGGTTTCATTGCCGAAGGCGGAGAAGGTGGTAAAGCCACCGAGGATGCCGACGATGAGGAACGCTCTTGTGTCAGGTGAGAAGAGGCTGCGGCTTTGCGCAAGCTCGGAGAGAAACCCGATCAAGAAACAGCCGATCACGTTGACCGCCAGCGTGCCGTACGGAAAGGCAATGCTCTGACTCGCCGTTTGTGCCGATCCGCTGACAAGATATCGCAGGACTGATCCAATAAACCCGCCGGAGCCGATCAACAAAAGTTTCATCATCATTCAAAGTGTACCGGTATCAGGGGGTCTTGATTATGCGCTCGATGATGCCGATGCAAACAGCCATCCGGCAGATTACCATATCACTCGGTCATATGAATTAACCGGCAGGGAGCTGTGTCGAACTTGTCGGGGACGTGGTTCGCGACGAAGGTCTGAGGCGGCAGAGGGAGGGAAGCAGGTCCCCCTACCTCTGCCAGTGGAACTGTCTGCTAGTTGAGCGGAGGAACTACTCCCGCAAAGGTCAGCAAGTCGGTAATACGAAAGTCTCCGGGCGTTGCGGACGGCAATACCGGAGTCCAGTTTGGTTGTGCGGCCAAATATGAAGATTCGTCCGCTTTCAGCAGGCCGACGAACACTTCACCGACGATGCGGCCTCCAACCGGTCCCAAGCGGAGACCATTCTCCATAAGCTCGGCCTCCTTCAAAATATAAAACCAGAGCGGGGTGCTCTTTTCCATGGCGAACGGTCTGAGCATGTCCAGCTGTGAAGGGGGCAGTGCCGGAACACCCATTCTCCGTGCGATCGCCTGGCCCGACGGGATTTCGAAATTGACGTGGCGCATCAGATTCCGCGACGCCAACGATTGTACCCCGTCGGACGGCAGACCAGGTGCCGGCCCACGAGACCCCGGAAGCAGCATCACCACGCTGGAAAGTTTGGTGTCGATCTTCTTGTTCGGACGGAAGTTGCCGTCGCCAAAATTGAAGAACGTTTGCCAGTCGACAAATCGACGAGGCGCGCGCTTTCCGCCGCGGAGGTCGATGGGGTCGGGGTCGTTGGGATCCTGGGTATCGTCGAAGACGAACGCAAAGAACGGCTGTCCTCCGTCCGGGCCAAAATTCAAACGGTAGCTCGGACGAATTTGCGAGTGGCCGAAGCGGTAGGCGGCGACTGTGAATTCGATGGGGAGCTGCGGCTTCCGTGAATTCCTGTCCCGTCGAGTGACGAAGGTATCAGACACTTGATAGTAGCGAAGTCCCTTTTGGAGAATGTCATCGAGGCGCGCTTGTCCGATCGTCAGCGGGAGAAATTCGTGTACGATGATCCACTGATAATGCCAGCGGACCTGACGCTGCGCCAGCTTGAAGATCTCATCAGACGATTTGCCCGCGTGGGCGGGATCCGCACGCAGAGTGTCCACCACCGCGTTATGAAAACGCAGCATCGCCACGTGGAGCTGAGCGAGGATCACATGTTCGTCGTTTCGGCTGTCTCCGAGGATGGCGTTATTGCCGCTGTCACGCGGAAGATCGAACCGGATGGCTCCCTTGCGAGAGACAAGTTCTGAACCTGGAATCGGTTCTACGCGCATTTTGATATCGCCGGAACTCACGTCATACAACTCCGGGGATCCTTCCGGCCCAGCACCGTACACACTGTCCAGGTCAAACGCTGCGGTGCGAAAGTTCGTCGTAGTTCTGGGATCGCTCCGTTCGAGCAATGCGGATCTCGGATCGAGCGTGATGTCATGGTCCAGAAACTGGCCCAAGAATGTCACGCCCGCCGTCATATTGGGATTGTCAGGATTATTCGGACTGAACTCGTTGGGATTGGTGATCGACTGAACAGGGTCGGTCAGGTTATCCAACGCGTCGATGACGCCACCTTTTTCGCCCAATTTCTTCGCCATGTCACGCACCGTATCGGTGGGTTGGGCGAAGGGCAGCAAATCAGGGAACATGCGGGTATAGGTATTGTCCTGAGCGTAAGGCCTGTCCTGCATGCCGGGAAGATGCAGGTTGTTCGGACTTGAGGATGCCGCCTCAGCGACACCCGCGAGCATGGTGCAGCAGAGCGCTCCAGCAACACCCAGTGAAGTGAAGGTCTTGTGATCGAATGACATGAGCTCTCCTATTTGGTAACTAGGTTTCTCGATTGATTGTCTCAATCCTGTTGATCAAGAAGCATGCCGGGGGAAATGTGATGGCCAGGGAACGAAGGAGGACTCGGTTATCTTGCTGGAACGTGAAGCAAATCTTGAATCGCTCGACTCGATGGTTCTGCAATAAGTCGATGGGCTCGACTGTAGGATTGTAGGCTGAGGTTTGTATGGTGTTGTATGAAATTGCGGACTGATGCGAGGAAATCGCG
>JAOUEB010000076.1 GCA_029858925.1 Nitrospira sp. | reverse complement strand
GATACGGTGGGCGATCCCTATAAGGACACGGCCGGACCGGCGGTGAATCCGATGATCAAGGTCATCAACATTGTCGCGCTGTTGATCGTGTCGCTGATCGTCTAATTGCATCGCGCGTATCTCGTGCAGCGTGAAGCGGGCTTCACGGGATACGCGTCCCGGTTTTCGCATCGGCTTGACGGGTTTGCGTGGCCTGGAGTAAGTTGACAGCAAGGGATCACGCAGCGTTGATCCACGAGAGGTGCTCCGAATCACATTGGAGGTGCTCGAATGGAAAAACAGGAGCGCAAGCAGGAGCCGAAACGCGAACCCCAGTCCAAGGACGAGGTCAAGGCGAATCCCAAGGTCGTCGAGGCCGGCAAGAAGCTTAAAGAAGATATTGACAAGCTCGTCGATGAAATCGACGATGTGCTGGAAAAGAACGCTGAAGAATTCGTGAAGAATTACGTCCAAAAGGGAGGGGAATAGCGAACCATCCGGTTCCTATTCCCTCTTTCTCTCTCCTTCCCTGTGTCCCTTTCTCCGTGGCTCAGTCAGCAGCAATCCTTTTCTGGCAGACCGGGGGTATCGTGTCGGCACGATCGGTTTGACAATGGGGAAGGAAGGCCATTACCATCCGCGTAACTCCGCATGATTCATGCGAATACTGGAATACTGTAGGGTGATCCAGGACAAACTCATTTTTCCATAGACCGAAGCCTGTGATGGGGTAAGGATGCACTCGAGACTCTGGATCTTTCGCGATATCGACCCGACTCAGCGGGCGGCCCTGGCGAGCGCGTTATCGATTTCTTCGGCAACGGCCTCACTGTTGATGGCCCGTGGCGTGACCACACTCGATGACGCCACGGCCTGGATGTCCCCCAGCAAGCCCCACGATCCATTTTTGATCCCAGATATGGAAACGGCCGTCGATCGCCTGCATCGGGCGACGATCAAGCAGGAACGTATCTGCTTTTACGGCGATTACGATGTCGACGGCATGTCGGCGACCAGCATTTACCTCTCGTTCTTCCAAGGGCTGGGCGCCAATGCCTGTGCCTATGTGCCGCATCGAGTTCGTGAGGGGTACGGACTGAACGAAGGCGCGATTGGGAGGTTGGCAGGCGAGGGCGTGACGCTGTTGGTGACATCGGATTGCGGCACCACGTCGCATCGCGAGATTGCCTTGGCCAATCGACTGGGGCTCGATGTCCTCGTCACGGACCATCACCAGACCGATGAGGACCTGCCTCCGGCGCTGGCCGTCATGAATCCCCATCGGCGCGATGCGCGCTATCCGTTCCGTGGATTGTGCTCCGGCGGGCTGGCCTACAAAGTAGCCGGCGCGTATCAGGCGAAGTATGGGCCTGGATCGGTATCGCTGGAGTCGCTGCTGGATTTGGTGGCCCTCTCTACCATTGCCGATGTCGTGCCGCTGCAAGATGAAAATCGAACCTTTGTGCGTGATGGGTTGAAGCAAATTTCCCTCGGGGCTCGGTGCGGTATCAGAGCGCTGAAACACGTGTCCGGGGTGACGAAAGCCTGTACGGCGGAGACGATCGCGTTCAAGCTGGCTCCCAGGTTGAACGCGGCAGGCCGAATGGATGAGGCGATCAAGGGGGTTCGGTTGCTGACGACGGAGTCCGAATCGGACGCGAAGCAGTTGGCGGAAGAGCTTGACCACTTGAACCGGACTCGTCAGCAGCTTGAAGCTGAGATTATGCGGGAAGCCCTTGCCGAGGTGGAGTCGCGCGAACTTCCCGGCGCTATCGTTGCGGCCTCGCGACAGTGGCATTTGGGGGTGGTCGGCATCGTGGCGGCGCGCCTTGTTGAGCGATTTCATCGTCCGGCGGTCGTGATCGCCGTCAACGAGCAGGGGATCGGCAAGGGCTCGGCCCGCACCGTTCCAGGATTCGATCTCTATCAGGGCCTGGCGTCTTGCCGCGATCTGCTGGTGGCGTTCGGCGGGCATCCCAGCGCGGCGGGGGTGACGCTTCACGAGGACCGATTACCGGAATTTTCCGAGCGGTTTGCGGCAGCGGCGAGCCAGTGGGCACATTCAGCCGGACACGTTCCTTCGCTGCATGTCGATTCAGAAGTGCGATTGGATGAAGTCACGCACCGTCTCCTGCATGAAATTGGGTCGTTGCATCCCTTCGGGGCCGGGAATCCGGAACCGATGTTTGCGGGGAGGCGGCTGGAGATTGTGACCGCTCGCGTCGTGGGTGAGAAGCATCTCAAGATGACGCTCCGCCAGGGGCGGTCGCCCGCTCTCGATGGGATCGGATTCGGCATGAAATCGCTCGAAGCACAGGGCCTCTCGCTCAGAACTCCTGTCGATGTGGCGTTCACGCCTGAGTGGAATCATTGGAATGGGGAAGATCGGATTCAGTTGCGTATACGGGACATGCGTCCTACGGCCGGCGGGTAACGAACCATGGTGTACGAAACCGTCACGGATATCGATCAATTAGTGGCTCGTCTTCGGAGCTATCAGCCGGATGCTGATCTTGGCATGATCCGGAAGGCGTACGAGTTTTCCGTCAGGGCGCACCAGGGTCAAACCAGGCGATCAGGGGAACCGTACGTCCAGCATCCGGTGGCGGTGGCCGGCGTGTTGACCTTGCTGAAAACCGATGTCGCGGCGGTCGTGGCCGGATTGCTCCACGATACGTTGGAAGACACGGTGGCCACAGCCGACGAACTGGAACGGGAATTCGGCAAAGAGGTGGTCCATCTGGTCGACGGCGTCACCAAGATTGGGAAGATTACGTTTAGAAGTTCCGAGGAAAAACAGGCGGAGAACTTCCGCAAGATGGTGCTCTCGATGGCGGACGATATCCGCGTCGTGATCATCAAGCTGGCGGATCGGCTGCACAATATGCGCACACTCGAGCATCTCGGCGAGAACAAGCGCCAGGAAATCTCGCAGGAGACGCTGGAAATTTATGCGCCGCTGGCCAATCGCATCGGGATCGGCTGGGTCAAGAACGAACTCGAAGATCTCTGTTTAAAGCACCTGAAGCCGGATGTCTATGAAGCGCTGCGCGTCAGTGTGGCGAAACGGGACGAGGACCGGCAGCAGTATATTCAGGAAGTCGGCGCGCTGGTGCAGAAAGCGGTGGAGGACAACGGGCTGCTCGGGGCGATCTATGGCCGGCCCAAGCATCTCTATGGGATCTACCAGAAGATGAAGAAGCAGTCGATCTCCTTCGACGAAGTCTACGATCTCACCGCGCTACGGATCATCACCGATACGAAGATGAATTGCTACGCGGTGCTCGGCGTGATCCATTCGCTGTGGCGCCCGCTGCCTGGCCGGTTCAAAGACTACATCGCGATTCCCAAATCCAATCTCTATCAGTCGCTCCATACGACCGTCGTGGGGCCGAAGGGCGAGCATGTGGAGTTTCAGATTCGGACGGAGGAAATGCACCGTGTGGCCGAATATGGGATCGCGGCCCATTGGAAATACAAGGAACAGGATCGGATCGACGATAAAGACAGCAAGGCGTTCGGGTGGCTGAGGCAGTTCGTCGAATGGCAGAAGGATTTGCCCGACAACCGGCAATTCATGGACTCGGTCAAACTCGAACTGTTTCACGACGTGGTCTATGTCTTTACGCCCAAAGGCTCGGTGAAGGAGCTGCCCAAGGGATCGACGCCGGTCGATTTTGCTTACGCGATTCACACTGAGGTGGGCGACCACTGTGTCGGCGCCAAGGTGAACGGCAAGATAGTCCCGCTCAAGCACGAAGTGGCGAGCGGCGACACCATCGAAATTCTGACGTCGACTAGCCAGACGCCGCACAAGGATTGGCTCAAGTTCGTACGAACGTCTCGCGCCAAAACAAAAATCAAACATTGGATCAAATCCGAAGAGCAGATTCGGAGCCTGGAAATCGGCCGCCGGCTGTTGGAAGCCGAGCTTCGCCGTCATGGTTTGGCGCCGGCGCAGGTATTCAAGTCTGGCCAGCTTCTTGAGGCGGCTAAGCACGAAGGCTATGAGACGGCCGACGAGTTGGTGGCGGCCGTTGGGTTCGGCCATGTGGCGACGGCTCAGGTTGTCGGACGGTTGGCGGCTCCCGCACCCGTCGGTGCGCCGGCAGCAGAACCGCCGAGCCGTCCGAAACCGGCGGTCGGAAAAAGCGGGGACAAGGGTATCCAGGTGAAAGGCGCGCGGGATCTCCTGATGCAACTGTCCCGCTGCTGCAGCCCCGTCCCCGGCGATAGGATTTTGGGATACATTACACGAGGGCGCGGGCTCACGATCCATGCCGTCGATTGTCCGAACCTGGAAGCGTTGGACTATGATCGTGAGCGGCTGGTGGAGGTGGAGTGGGATACGGCGACACCGGGCCGGCATTCCGTCAAAGTGGCTGTGATCGCCGAGGACAAAACCGGCGTCTTAGCCAACGTGTCGTCAGCCATTGCTGAATGTCAGGCGAATATCAGCCGCGCCGAAATCATCACGCGTGAAGACCGCAAGGCGGAGCTGGATTTTATCGTGGAGATTGCCGACACCGCCCATTTGAACCGCGTGATGAAAGCCATCGAACGGGTGAACGGCGTCATTACCGCGAGGCGAGTCAGGTCTTGGCAGGAGAGGTCGTGACGACTAGCTCGGAAGCTCGTTCCTCGTGAAGCGTATCTCGTGAGGCGCAGAACGGAAAGAACGTATTTCCCATCTTTGTTTGCGAGATACGAGATACGCTTCACGAGCGACGAGCGGTAAGCGACGAAAACAGAACAGCGTATCGGCGGTTGCAGTAGAAGCGTTCATGAATAATGTGGGCTAGGGTGTTTTGAACTCCAGCTTCGATCCCTTCTCGATCTTGTAGCTATCCACTGTGCCGCCGGCAATTTCCAGCACGTAGATCGCATCGGAGCTATTCGGCCGATATTGCGGGCAAGAGTCGTCGCTCTTGGTGCAGATGGGAACCTGCCGCTCGATGTGAATGACCCGCTTCTTTTCGTCCAGCCAGAGCAGGTCCAGCGCGATCTTCGTGTTCTTCATCCAAATGGTCCAGGGTAACGGTTGGCCGAAGATGAACAACATGCCATGGTCTTTATCCAAATGCTCTCTGTACATGAGGCCGGTGGCGCGTTTGACCGCTGTGTCGGCGATCTCGGCTTGTATGATGATGCCGGAGGGCGTGCGAACCGGCAGCAGTCCAGAATCTGCGGCTAGCGTGGGCGAGGGGGCCTCAGCGAAGACGAGTGCCATGAGCAGGAGAGGTAGAAAGACGATCGGGGAATTGGTCACGCGCATGCGCACATCGTAGCGGCCGGTCTATGCCGAGTCAAGAATGTCTTCGGGGAATGCCTTCCGGGAATGTCCGATCCGGCGCGGATTCGCGCCGTCGTTCTTGCAATATCGGCGGGGATTGTGCCATCCTCCAGCCGAATGTTTTAAAGAGGTTACCATGCAAGAAAAGCGGCGAGTGCTCTATAAAAAAGGCGTGTTTGTCTGTCCCACCTGCCGCCAGTCCTATGTGCAGGAAAAGTGGATTGAAGAGTGGCGTATCCGTTGTCATCGCTGTACCTATCGAGGCACGTTGACGGAAGTGTCGGTTGAAGAACACATGGAAGAAGAGACGATCAGAAGGTAACGCGCATGGCGCCTATTCCTCGTGAAGCGTATCTCGTATCTCGCAAATAAGGACGGGAGATACTTTCTTTCCATCCTGCGCTTCACGCTTCACGGTTCTTGCAGTGTATCGCCTCCCTGCCATGAATAAACCTCTCGTATCCCTGCTCGCCTTCGCAATCATTTTCAACATTGCTTCGTGGTCATGGGCCGAAGAGGCTCCACCTCCGATCAAAGTGCTGGTGACCTATCATTCGGTGTCGGGAAACACGGAACGGATGGCTGAAGCGGTTGTTGAGGGGGTGAAGTCGGTTCCGGGTACGCTCGTCGTGCTCAAACGAGTCGGGCAGGTGACGGCGGAGGACTTGTTTTCCTCTGATGCTGTGATTGTCGGTTCGCCGGTCTATTGGTCCAACATGTCGGGAGAGGTCAAGACCTTCTTCGACAACTGGCAATTCAAGTTCGGCGTCTTCCCTGAATTCAAGATGAAGAACAAGGTCGGCGCGGCTTTCGCCACCGGAGGGCAGATCTCCAGCGGCAAGGAGATCACGATGTTGACCATTCTCGCCGCGATGCTGGGCAATCAAATGATCGTGGTCAGCGGCGGCGGCGCATTCGGGGCGTCCGCCACGACGGAAGGCGACAGTCCGGGGATCGATAAGAAAGAACTGGCCGACGCCAAGGCCCTGGGCCGCCGTGTCGCAGAAGTCGCAACGCTCATCAGCAGAGCCTCCTCTCGGTAGTTGTTCCCAGCTCCACTAGACATACCTGTAAAATCACTAAAATTGCGTATCTCGTGAAGCGTATCTCGTATCTCGCAAACAAAGATGTGGACGCACTTTTTCCATCCTGCGCTTCACGAGATACGAGATGCGAGATACGTGGAACCCAAGGTGACAGTGTCTAGCGGTTTGGCCTGGTGGAGCAAGGAGCGGACGCTCCCTGGATAGCAAGCTCGACAAATTCATGGATGTGCTTGGCGCAGCGTCCGCAGCAACCGCTGCGCGTGAGATCGAATTTTGACTTGAGCCGGCAGGACATCACGATACCTGCCCGTCCGGCCTCGCGGACATCCGACTCGGTAATCCCATTGCACAAGCAGACGTACATGGACTTGCCCTTTGTCGATTATGAGAAGCGTTCTCAGTATGCCACCGCA